>CATJWA010000229.1 GCA_949744025.1 uncultured Eubacteriales bacterium | reverse complement strand
TGCCGAAAATTCAGCTTCTGCGCGGTATGCTCGACGAGCTCAACCCCGAGTGCGAGCTGGAGGTTGACGGAGGAATTGACGAGAACACCGCCGAACTGGTGAAAAAAGCGGGGGCCAACGTGCTGGTTGCCGGCAGTGCGGTTTTCGGCAAAGCCGACAGAGCCGGCGCGATAGCGCGGATACGAAACGCATAAATGCAAGGAGAAACCGAAAAGGTCCTTTTTTCCGCCGAGTCTTGAGAACCTGATAGACTGCTTTGCCGCCCTGCCGGGAATAGGCAGGAAAAGCGCGCAGAGGCTGGCCTTTCACGTGCTGGCCATGCCGGAGGGCGAGGCTGAGGGCTTTGCCGGAGCGATACTCAGCGCGCGCGGCAGCGTCCATGCCTGTCCGGTGTGCCAGAACCTGACCGACAGCGATATGTGCCCGATATGCAGGAACGACAGGCGCGACAAAACCACGATATGCGTGGTGGCCGAGCCAAGAGACGTGCTGTCCATCGAACGCAGCAGGGAGTATAACGGAGTATACCACGTTCTGCACGGCGTGCTCTCGCCCATGAGCCGCGTGGGACCGGACGACATACGCATCTCCGAGCTGGTGCAGCGTGTGTCAGCCGGCGGAGTGCGGGAGATAATAATGGCTACAAACCCGGACACGGAGGGAGACACCACGGCGATGTATATATCCCGCCTTTTAAAGCCCTTCGACGTGAAGGTGACCCGACTTGCCTACGGCATACCCGTGGGCTCCAACCTCGAGTTCGCGGACGACGCGACGCTGCTGCGCGCACTTGAGGGGAGAAGGGAAATGTGAGAGATGAGATGAAGTCCGTCCAGAAGGACGGACTTCATTTTGAAAATATATTTACACCGGTATCACCGCGCGGAGGAGCGGGGCGAACAGGCCAATGATGGGGTAAGCTATGCCTATGCCGCACAGGAGACCTGATAAGCGCCGTGCGTGCCTCTGCATGGCGGGGACATAAAACACCCTTGGGTTTTCGGAGGCGTAATACAGCTCCACGCGCTCGCCCTCATGCACACAGCGACTGCCTGAGCCGCTGCGGGAGGTGACCTTATAGCTCATTCCACCGGCGCGGAACTCAAACTGGGGAAAGTAGGAGGCATGTCCGGAGCGTACCCGCCGCCCGTCGGAAATGACGTGCGCGTCGGTTGAAACCGTGGCGTACAGACGCTCCTTGTGGAGGCGGAGGCGGGTTTTCATGCCGATTGCAAAGAAAATGAGGGGAATGACGGTGAATGTGGCGTCGGCAAGGCGCTGCTCCATGGTGCGGGTGGGGCTGCACAGAATGATTACCGCGAAAATGACACACAGTACGGGCCAGGCGACCGCACGCCGCCGCCAGCCCTTCAGCTCAGGACTGCCGTTCGCGGCTTCGCGGGCGCTGTCCGGCAGGGTGTCGTTTTGCAGGGCTTTTTTCTTTTTGCGGTACCAAATCAGCACCAACACCGCGCCCACGACGGACAGGGCTGCGGAGAATATTATGATTGCAAGGACGACTGGAGATTCCATGGCTGATAAGTCTCCTTTGCCGCTATTAGTAGTCAATTCGCTCTATTTTGAAAATTACGGGCCGTGTCCCGTCGGAGCAGCAGGTAATCATGGTATTTTCGTCCTTCATCCATTCCTTCATGATGGAGCCCCCCTCAAGGGCCGCGTAAATATAACGGGATATGGCGTCCCACGCCTCTGAGCAGAAGGGAATTTTGGGGCCTCCCGCGACAGTTTCAGGCTTCGCGTTTGTTTTCACAAGCGTGTTTATGCCCATGTGCCAGAAATCGTCCCGCTCGCCGTCGCGGTAAAATATGAATTCATCACCCACGTTATAGCAGGGGCACTCTCCGGAATCAGGGTCAGCGCAGTATTGGCGCTGCAGCTCCGGATAAAGCTTTTTATCAATTACGGTTACTTTTACTTTGTGCTTCATGTCACTGGCCTCCCAGCAAATTGTTTTGATTATTATGGGCATCCGTCTTTCTTTGACTAAAACAGCTGCTCGCCTAAATATTTATCATGCGGGGCTATTAGGCATTTTTCGATAGCCTTCCAATAGCTGCCGTAGAGGTTTTGCTGAGCCTTTCCGTAGCTTTCCTTTGTATCAAATTCCCAATAGAGCACGTACTTAACGCTTTTTACAATACGGGTAAGCTTCAGCGGCGGAAGCCCGTCCCTGATTTGTTCCATGTCTATGTGATACCCTCTTTTGATAAACCGGAGCAAAAGAAGTCCGTCCTGCTGCCTCAGGAAATTTTCAGCTTCAAGCATCAGCGATTCAAATTCTTCCGCCTTTTGCGGTTTGACCTGGTAGATACATATTTCAGAAAATGACATATATTTCCTCCTTTAGCGAGGATTTACTATTTCAATAGTATCACAAAAGAGCGTATGCTTCAAGGTACAATTAATGAGATTCTCAGCTTCTAAGCTCAGGAACAAAAAATAAAGGCGGCAGATTTGACAAAAATGCCAAATCTGTGCTATAATTAATATTTAGATGCATAAGCATACTGCGGAGGGCTTCCGCAGTGTTGATTAAAGCTTAAGCCGCACGGATATAATATCTGCGGCTGCAATTAAGGCGTTATGTACCAGGGCGCTGTGCGCTGGTACTTAGAATATACACAAAAAAGCTTTCAGGCTGATTTGGGCTAATAATACGGCGGCGGTGCAGGGCCGGCGGATAAAACCTATTTTTTCAGCCGTGAATGTTTGCGTGCAAAATTCCTGACATAACCGAAAAATCTAAATGAAAGAAGGAGTAAGGGGACCCGCGGGCGCTTTGCGCACGGGAGCGGGTTTCCAAGGTAATCAATGGCATCAAAACTTAAAATTATCCCTCTGGGCGGACTGGGCGAGATAGGAAAGAATCTTACGGTCTATGAGTACGGAAAGGACATGATAGTCGTAGACTGCGGAATGGGCTTTCCCGACGAGGACATGTACGGTGTGGATGTTGTCATACCCGACATAAGCTACCTCGAAGCAAACGCAGGGCGTATCAGGGGAATCTTTCTCACGCACGGGCACGAGGACCACATCGGCGCGGTGCCGTATGTGCTGCAAAAGATAAACCCGCCGGTGTACACCACGCGTCTGACCGCGGCGCTTGTCGAGCTTAAGCTTGAGGAGCACAAGCTCACAAAGGTAAAAATGACCACTGTCAACGCGGGCGAAACCATAAAGGCCGGATGCTTTTCCGTGGAGTTTATACACATCAATCACTCCATAGCCGACGCGGTTTCCTTTGCGATACACACGCCTATAGGCACGCTTATACACACGGGCGACTTCAAGATAGATGTCACGCCCATTCAGGGCGGTATGGCGGACATAGCCCGCTTGGGTGAGCTGGGCAAAAAGGGCGTTCTGGCGCTGCTTCAGGATTCCACGAACGTTGAGCGTCCCGGTCATTCCGATTCCGAGAGCAAGGTCGGCAAGAAGTTTGACGAGCTGTTTAAGGACTGCGACCAGAGAATCATAGTGACGACCTTCGCCTCGAATGTACACAGGATTCAGCAGATTATAAACTGCGCGGCGAAATACAAGCGCAAGGTGGGTATAACCGGACGCAGCATGGAGAACATCATGAAGGTCTCCACGGAGCTTGGCTATATGAAGGTGCCCAACGGCGTTCTGGTTAGCATGGACAAGATTAAAACCGTTCCGAAGAACAAAACGGTAATTATCACAACCGGCAGCCAAGGTGAGGAGATGTCCGCTCTATACCGGATGGCATTTTCCGGACACAGGCAGGTGGAGATTGTGCCGGGCGACAGGATAATAATTTCCGCCTCGGCAATACCGGGCAACGAGCTGATGATAACAAAGGTGATAGACGAGCTCTTTGCCAAGGGCGCGGAGGTTATATACGACCGTGCGTCGAACCTGCACGTTTCCGGACACGCGTGTCAGGAGGAGCTGAAGATGATGATAGCCCTCACGAAGCCGAAGTACTTTATCCCTCTGCACGGGGAGACGAGAATGCTGTTCAAGCACGCGGAAATTGCCCGTTCTATGGGTGTGGAGCCGAAGAACGTTATTGTAAGCGGCATCGGCCACATTATTGAGCTCACGGGCAAGAGCATAAAGGAAAACGGAACCGTTCCGGCAGGACAGGTGCTGGTTGACGGCAGCGGCGTAGGCGATGTGGGCAGCGTAGTGCTGCGCGACAGAAAGCATTTGGCAGACGAGGGTATGATAGTGGTTATCATAACCATGTCCTCCGAGGATGGCAGCGTTATCTCTGAGCCGGAAATTATTACGCGAGGCTTTATTTATGTCAAGGAATCTGACGACCTTATGGATGAGCTGCGCAGAGTTGTGGACGAGAGCCTTGAGAGCTGCTCAAGCCACCGTATAAGCGACTGGTCGAGCATCAAGGGAAGGGTCAAGAGCAATCTGTCGGGATACCTGTACAAGCACACGAGGCGCAGCCCGATGATTTTGCCGGTGATAATAGAAGTGTGAGGGCGTGAAATGACAGGGCGCCTGTCGGCGTCCTGTCAATCCGGCACAACTGGGGGGCTGTACGGTGAACATACAGATATTTGGGAAAAGCAAATGCTTTGACACCAAAAAGGCGGAGCGGTATTTTAAGGAGAGGCGGATTAAGTATCAGTTTGTGGATGTTGTGAAATTCGGCATGAGTCGGGGAGAGCTGTCCAGCGTTAAGAGTGCGGTGGGGCTTGAGGCGATGATTGACAAAAACGACAGGGACTACCCGCTGATACAGTATCTTGCCTCGGACGAGGCAAAGCTGGAAAAGCTTTTTGAGGAGCCGTATCTGATAAAAACTCCGGTGGTGCGCAACGGACGGCAGGCCACGGTTGGCTATTGCCCCGAGGTATGGAAGGACTGGGAGTGAGCGCCGCGGACACAGACAGAGAGGTGGGGCTTTATTAACACGTTTATTTTGCTGGCCTTCCTGTTTTTCATGGGAAGTCTTATCGGATGGTGCCTTGAGGTTGTATACAGGCGCTTTTTTTCGGGGGCGAACCCCGAGCGGCGCTGGATTAACCCAGGCTTTCTTACGGGGCCGTATCTGCCGTTGTATGGCTTCGGGCTGACACTTTTATACATTATCGCCTCCTGCGAGCCCTATTTGAAGGTGAATGACCCGTTTATGCGCAAGATTGCGCTGTTTATCTTCATGGCGGCGTGGATGACGATTATCGAGTACATAGCCGGCGTGATTTTCATCCGGGGTATGAATATAAAGCTCTGGGACTACAGCGAGCAGTGGGGCAACGTGCAGGGCATTATATGCCCGTTGTTCTCGTTCTTCTGGGCGGTGCTGGGGGCGGTGTACTATTTTCTGGTGCATCCGCACATTTTGGGCGCACTGGACTGGCTGTCGCGTAATCTGACCTTCAGCTTTGTCATAGGTTTTTTCTACGGCGTGTTTATTATCGACCTTGCAAGCTCTACGCAGCTTATGGTCAAGCTGCGGCGTTTTGCCGCGGAGAAGCAGATCGTCATCCGATATGAGGAATTCAAGGAGCACACGCGGCAGGAGCGGTTTGCGCGGCGCGCGAGGCTGGGCTTTTTCTTCTCGGCCTACCGGCGTATGCACAGCGACGAGGCGCTGCACAGCTTTTATGATGAGCGCCGCAGCTTTTTTGACGAACTGCGTGCGCGGCGGGAGCAGATGAAATAGTGAAAAGTGAAAAAATCTCCGGTCTATTGATAGACCGGAGATTTTTTCACTTTTTATGCACTGTAATCCCACACAAGGCTCAGGATTGCGTGGGTGCAGACGGTGTGACAGAGGGTGAAGATAAGCGCGAAAGCGAGGGCGGGGAGGTTTTTGCGGTCAATGGAGAACAGGATGAAGGCCGTACAGGGGAAAAGGCACAGTCCCCATACCACGGGTGCCGACTTAAATCCGAGCATACCGGCGCCCTGAAAGTACAGCGCCCACATGACATAGTAGGCCAGGACACAGGCCGCGCAGACGGCGGTGAGGAGACGGAGGCGCGTGGGAGGCGCCTGCGTGTTTTTAAAAAAGCACAGGCAGGCGATCATCAGCACGCGCGCTATTGAGGCTATGGTGTCCGCAGCCGGTAGTTGGCTATGTATGCGCAGAAAGTCAAAGGGGCGCTCGGGCATGGAAAACCATATAACGTTCGGCAGCATTATCAGCACGAACAGCGCGGCGGCCCATGGTTCAAAGCCGAGGCGGTATTTCTTAAGCATTGCTCACCTCAAAATTTCCAAGGGCGCCGGTTTTTGTCCCAGCCGCGCTCATGCCAGTATTCTATGTCGGCACGGTTCCAGCCGCGCTTGTGCATTTTGCGCATGAGGGCAAAGAATGCCTTGGTCTTACGCGGAACCTTGACAAGGCCGAGATTGGACTTTATCTTCAGGTAAAGCGCCGTGGTCTCCTCCTCAATTTTGCTCCTTATTTTCGGGCTGACCTTTTCCCATGAGGTCTCCATTACATTAAAGCCGAGGGTGTATATCTTCGGAACACCCCAGAAAAACAGGCTGTCGGCCATGTCGCGGTTGGTGCTTTTGGTGCCCGAGCCGGCGGCCGTGGAGATACAAACAGCCTGTTTGCGGAACATCTTCTCCGACGGGCGGTGGACCATCCAGCGAAAGGCGCAGTGGTCGAGGAAGGACTTCATGGCGCCGGTGACGTGGTAGACGTACACGGGGCTGGCGAGAATTATCACATCGGCGTCGTCCAGTGCGCGCAGGATTGGTTCGAGATGCGGATAATGCGGGCACTGAGTCTCGTCGGTGAAGCAGGCGCCGCAGCCGCGGCAGAAGAAGTTGAAGTCCACAGGGAGAAAAAACTCACTTATAGCTCCCCCAAGCTTGGCCGCGAGCAGCCGCGCGGTGTTGTAGGTCGAGCCCTTGTGGCTTTGGCCGTGGATTATCACGGTCCTTATCTTGCTTTTCTCCTCCTGAGGGCCGGACGAGGTCAGCCCCTTCTCGGGCAGGGGAGACATGCGGCTTTTACTCAAGGCCGAGAGCGGTTTTCCACTCGCTCTCCCTGAAACCGGCGAGCACGAAGTCGTCACCGACAAGCAGCGGGCGCTTTACAAGCATACCGTCCGAGGAGAGCAGCTCGTATTGCTCCTCCTCGCTCATGTCCGGCAGACGGTCCTTGAGCGCAAGACTGCGGTAGAGCTGGCCGCTGGTGTTGAAAAAGCGGCGCAGCGGTTTGCCGCTGCGCTCGTGCCATTCCCTTAGCTCCGCGGCGGTGGGGCGCTCGTCCTTTATGTGGCGGGAGTCAAACTCGACGCCGTTTTCCTCCAGCCATTTGCGGGCCTTCTGGCAGGTGGTGCATTTGGGATATTCTATAAAAAGCATAGCTGGCCTCCAAGTTTTGGTGATGTGAAATTATAGCACACCGGAATGAAAAGCACAAGAAAAATCGGTGTTTTTTTTGAAGCCTTGCGCGCAGCGGTGGATTGTGGTATGCTGTTTAGCAGGAGAGTGAGTATATGGGTGGTTTTTTCAGCTCGAACAATATTCTTTTCCGTGCTACGGAGCGGATACTGGACGTGTGCGTGCTCAGCCTTTTGTGGCTGGTATGCTCGCTGCCGGTGCTCACTATTGTGCCGGCGTCCTCAGCGCTATATTACAGCTGCGTGAAGTGCCTGCGGCGGGGGGAACGCGGACCGTATGTGAACTTCCTGCGTGCCTTTCGTGACAACCTAAAAACCGGAATAGGGACCTCGGCGGTGTTTGTGATACTTGGAGTGCTGTTTGCGTGGTTTAACTTCATGCTCGGGCAGCTTGCCCCACCGGCGGCAAGAATTGCCTATCTGATTATCATGCTGCTGCCGGTAGGTATGCTCAGTGTTGCCTCTGCGGCGCTGTCACGCTTTGACTGCACGGTGCGTTCTCTGCTGCGGGACGCGGCGCAGCTTACGATACGGCATCTGCCGCGCGTGACCGCGGCGGCGGTGCTCAACGTGCTGACTGTGTTGACCTGCGTAAAATATATGTTTTTCATGGTGTGGATTTTCCTGCCTGCGGTGGACGCGCTGCTGGTGTCGCTGTTTCTGGAGCCTGTGCTGAAAAAGTACACGCCCATGGAGGAGGGGCTTGAGGACCTGCCGAGGGAGGAGTGGCCGTGGTATTTGAGGTAGGGGGTGGAGTGACGCTGTGCATGGATGCTGCTTTGGCGGTTTTCTGAATGATACAAAAGGGGAATGATGCGATGAAAAAAATTATAACACTTATCTTGAGCCTTGCTATGCTTCTTATCCCAACCGTGCGGCCTATGGCCTATACCGGCGGCTTCAGGGTGGAAAACGGGGTTCTTGTGGAGTACACGGGCATGGATATGGGTAGCGGCAATGAGCTTGAAATACCGTCCTCTGCTGAGGTTATAGGGAGTGCGGCGCTGAATTACATACGCGGCATAACGAGCGTGTATATCCCCTCGTCCGTTACTGGCGCGCAGGACGAGTATGTGTTTGGCAACAAACCCTCCGCGATATACGGACACACGGGTACCTTCGCCCAGGAGCTGGCGGAGCGCGAGGGTATACGCTTTATCACATTGGGGAGCGGCGTTTCAGGCTGCGGAAACTTTGTCAGGGAGCGGGAATACACCGACGGCATGTTCTCGGATGTGGATAAAAATGCCTGGTACGCCAGGGAGAACGGACCGGTAGCCGCGGCGGTGGAGCTGGGGCTGATGGACGGCATGGGAGACGGCACGTTTTTGCCCCAGGGACAGCTTCGCCTGTGCGAGGCTATAGTAATCGCCTGCCGGCTGCACAACATTTACCACGGCGGAAGCGGGGAACAGGAAAATATCCTAACATGGCTTACGCAGAGCGCCGCGGCACAGCAGAAGGACAACGATGGGACCGGAGAAGAATGGTACGGGCCGTATCTGGAATACGCGCTCATATACGGAATTGTGCAGGATTTTTATATGAAGACAGACGGGCAGTCGCTTTCGCGGCCCGCCACACGCGCGGAAATGGCGTATCTTCTCGGACGCGCCTTGCCGCTGGAGGCGCTGCCGGAGATAAGGCAGAGCGCCTTGAATGACGTGCCTTTGCCGTTTTGGGACGGCGGCCCGTCGAAAAGCGAGAGCGAAGTGGACTATTACTACTATGTGGAATACATACACCGGCTCGCCCGCGCGGGCGTGGTCACGGGCTATGAGGACGGCGGCTTCCACCCCGAGGACAGCATAACGCGCGCGGAAACCGCCACGATAGTGTCTCGCATTGCCAGCCCTGAGCTGCGTGTAGACATTGCTGCGGGCTCGTGATAATCTGAGATATAATATTGAAAGAGTTGGCCGATAATGGCCAACTCTTTTTGCCTGTTTTTTATATCTTGTCTTTTATAAACTCATAAATTCCGTCCGCTAAATTCGCGTGGCCCTTTTTGGTCAGGTGCATGAAGTCAATCTGGTTGAACTCCGCTCCGCAGTCGGCGGCGTCGAGGAACATGCAGCCGTTTTCCTGCGCCACACGGCGGAATTCGCCGGGGATTTTCAGCGACTTCTCCACGCAGCCGGGACCCATTGTACCCATCTCGTCGGCGACGGGTGAGGTCAGCACGCCCTCGCCTATCGGGGGCGGGGCGATAATGAGAATTTTCGGCTCTCCGCCGGGGCCCCAGCAGTCCACGGTCTTTGCCTTCTGCACCAGACGGCGCATACCAAGACCAATAGCAAAAGCGTTCATGCCGAAGCGCTCCTTGCTGTCGTTCGTGCCGAGCATAACTATGAGCAGCGACACCGGCTCGTGGCTTTTCAGGCAGGGCCAGAGATAGTGCAGCGAGTCCAGCCCGTCGTACAGCGGGTCTGGAAACACCGTGGTGCGGCCGGAAAGACCCTCCTCGTAAACCTTATACTCAGAGCCCAACTTTTTTTCCAGCAGCATGGTCCAGCGCTCGTCCTCGTTGAAGCGGGCGAGCTGACCGTCGGTGCAGTCATTGGGGTCGGCGCAGTAGCCGTGAGTGTTGGAGTCACCGAGGCAGACTATGTGTTTTTTCATGCCACACGCCTCACTTTACGATTTCCGGCAGGCTCGCCGCGGCGGCGGACTGGCCCACGCGGCGGAATTTTTCGTCCGGCAGAGCAAGGTGGATTTTTTCGTTTACCTCGGGATACTCGTCGGCAAGCACCTTCTTGCAGGTATCCAGCAGCAGGTCGCCGCCCTTG
>CATJWA010000228.1 GCA_949744025.1 uncultured Eubacteriales bacterium | reverse complement strand
GCTTGAGGTTTCGGACTTTACCGTCGCCATTTCCGGCTCGGCGGGCATGGGCGTGGCGGAGGCCGCGGGCGTGCCCTTTGTGCAGGAGGTGTACGCCACCGGCGAGGTGGTGCGCCGGCTCGAGCCGGACACCACGGCGGTTATCGAGCTCGGCGGGGAGGACGCGAAGGTCATATTCTTTGACCACGGCGGCGTGGACGAGCGCATGAACGGCTCCTGCGCCGGAGGCACAGGGGCCTTTATCGACCAGATGGCCGTGCTGCTGAACATGACCGCCGACGAGATGGACGCAGCCAGCCTTTCCTCCGAGCGGCTGTACCCAATAGCCTCGCGCTGCGGAGTGTTCGCCAAGACGGACATTCAGCCCCTGCTCAATCAGGGCGCGGCAAAGTCCGACGTGGCCGCGAGCATATATCAGGCCGTGGTCAACCAGACCATCGCGGGGCTGGCTCAGGGCAGGCGGATAAGCGGCAAGGTGATGTTCCTCGGCGGACCGCTGCACTACTGCCTCGGCCTGCGCCGCCGATTTGTGGAGACGCTGAGGCTGAGCGCGGAAAACGCGCTTTTCCCCGAGTACGGGCTTTACGCCGTGTCCATGGGCGCGGCGATGTACTCAGCCGAGGCTGGGGAGAAAATGAGCTGCGCCGAGCTTGTGCGCCGGCTTGAGGACAGCGCGGGGAAAATGACGGAGAGCCGCGACAGGCTCTCTCCTCTGTTTGAAAGCGAGAGTGACTACGCCGAGTTCACGGCGCGCCACGCGCGCGAGACAGTCGAGCAGGGCGGAATCGAAGCCTACGCCGGCCCCGCCTGGCTGGGCATAGACTGCGGCAGCACAACCACGAAGCTTGCGCTCATTGATAAAGACAGGAACATACTCTACAGCTACTACAGCCCCAACCAGGGAAACCCCGTGGAGCTTGTGCGCGCACAGTTAGAGGAAATCTACCGGCTGTGTGGGGACAGGATACGCATAGCCGGCAGCGCCGCGACCGGCTACGGCGAGGAGCTTATCAAAAACGCATTCCGCATCGACGAGGGGCTGGTCGAGACCATCGCCCACTACACGGCGGCAAAGCACTTCCAGCCGGACGTGGACTTCATCCTCGACATCGGCGGTCAGGACATAAAGTGCTTCAAAATTCGCGACGGGGCCATTGACTCCATCATGCTCAACGAGGCCTGCTCCTCCGGCTGCGGCTCGTTTATCGAGACCTTTGCCAAGTCCATGGGCTGCGGCGTGGCGGAGTTCGCCGAAAAGGGCCTGCACGGCACGGCTCCGGTGAACCTCGGCTCGCGCTGCACGGTGTTTATGAACTCGTCGGTCAAGCAGTCGCAGAAGGAGGGCGCCACGGTGGAGGACATTTCCGCCGGCCTCTCCGTGAGCGTGGCGAAAAACGCGATATACAAGGTTATCCGCGCCTCCTCGCCGAAGGAGCTGGGCGAGCACATTGTCGTGCAGGGAGGCGCCTTCCTCAACGACGCGGTGCTGCGCGCGTTCGAGCTCGAGCTGGGCGCGGACGTGGTGCGGCCCACCATCGCAGGGCTCATGGGGGCCTACGGCGCGGCGCTGCACGCCATGCGCTTTGAAAAAAGCGGGATAATCACGCCGGAGGCGCTCGAGAGCTTTTCCCATACCTCGCGCTCGTCGGTCTGCAAGGGCTGCGCCAACCACTGCCGCCTGACCATAAACAGCTTTGGCGACGGCGGACGCTTCATCTCCGGCAACCAGTGCCAGAAGGCGCTGGGGCTGTCAAACGCCGAGGAGCTGCCGAACCTCCACGCATGGAAGCGGGAGTACCTGTCCTCGCTGCGGGGAACGCCGGGCCCGCGCGGGAGAATCGGCATGCCCATGGCCCTGGGGATGTTTGAGGTGGCGCCGCTGTGGCACGGGATTTTTACGGCGCTGGGCTACGAGGTCGTGTTCTCGGCCATGTCCACGCGCGCGACCTATGAGAAGGGCCAGTTCTCGATTCCCTCGGACACGGCCTGCTACCCCGCGAAGATAATGCACGGGCACATCGAGCAGCTTTTGGAGATGGGCATAGACACAATCTTCTATCCCAGCCTGACCTACAACGTGGACGAAAAGGCGGGCGACAACCACTACAACTGCCCCGTCGTCGCCTATTACGCCGAGCTGCTGCACGGCAATATGGACGACCTGAAAAACGCGAATTTTCTGTACCCGTATCTGAACATAAACTCCCCCGCCGCGCTGACAAAGACGCTCCACCGCGCGCTGCACGAGCACGACAGGAGTATAACCCACGCGCAGGTCAGGCGCGCGGTGGACGAGGGCTTTGAGGAGTATAACGCCTTCATAGCCGAGCTGCACCGTCGGGGCGAGGACGCCCTCGCCTGGGCGCGGCGTCAGGGACGCCGCGTGATGATCCTTGCCGGACGGCCCTACCACATTGACCCAGAGATAGGCCACGGCATAGACAAATTAGCCGTGTCTCTGGGCTTCGTGGTTGTCAGCGAGGACAGTGTCTGCCAGCTTGAGCCGGTGCACAAAACGCGCGTGCTCAACCAGTGGACCTTCCACTCGCGCCTCTACCGCGCCGCGCACTACGCCACGAAGC
>CATJWA010000227.1 GCA_949744025.1 uncultured Eubacteriales bacterium | reverse complement strand
GTCCGCTCCGCGCTCTGCTCCGGCTTTTCGCGCTCGGAAATGAGCCCGGCTATGGCTTTTTTAAGCTCGGGAATGAAGGTGTCCCGCACGTAGCTCAGGGAAATGAGCGGGTCGTCCCTGTCTCCCCCGTCGGCAAGCGCGCTCTGGAGTCCCAGAAGCAGGCTCAGGGCAAGAAATGCGCAGAAAAGGCGTTTTTTCATAGGCGGTTACTGCTCCTCGGTTTCCACGCTGAGCAGATAGCTGAGAGTCAGCAGGCTGTCAGCAAAGTGGATGTTTTCGATGATAACTCCGGAGTCGTGGGCGTCGAGCTCCACGTCCGTGAAATTCCAGATGGCCTTTATTCCGCTTTCCATGAGCGTGTCGGCCACGGCCTGGGCGCGCGGGCGGGGCACCGAGAGTATGGCGATGTCCACGTCCTGCTCCTTGATGAAGGCGTCCTGGCCGGCCGCGTCCATGACCGTGTAGCCGGCGATGTCCGTGCCGACAAGGTCCTTGCGTATTTCAAACGCGCCGAGGAAGCGGAAGCCGAACTGGCGGAAGGAAAAATTTTCGATAAGCGCGTGGCCGAGGTTGCCCACGCCGATGAGAATGACGGAAAAGCTTTTTCTCAGGCCGAGGATGGTGGCAATCTCGCGGTGCAGGGCGCGGACATTGTAGCCGTAGCCCTGCTGGCCGAACTCGCCGAAGCAGGAGAAGTCCTGACGTATCTGCGAGGGAGTCAGTCCCATCTGATTGCCGAGCTCGCCGGAGGAAATGCGCTCTATCCCCTCCTTTGACAGCTCGTCAAGCTTGCGCAGATAGCGCGGCAAACGGCGTATTACGTTGTTTGATATATATGATTTCTTCATTTTTCGGACCTCCAGAAGGTATGAAGCAAGCTGTAAAGCTGACATTGTCCAAATTATAACATCAAATATGAACAGATTCAAGTTTAAACGGGAAAAAACGGCCGGACTTGTCACAATTTCTGCTTACAGCGGGGTGTGTCCGAAGAAATGAGCAATTAGCGTATTGTAAAAACACGGCGGGTTATGCTATAATAGCCGCAAGCGGCCATTATTATTTTAAGCAAAAATTTCATTTCCTAACAGCTTAATTAATTCATTCTCGGATATACGGAGGATATTTCGGTGCTTGAACTGAAGAACATTTGCTACCGCGTCAGCTCGCCGGACGCGGAAAACAGCATAATCAACGACATAAGCCTGACTGTGAACGACGGGCGCCTTATCGTGCTCACCGGCCCCAACGGCGGGGGGAAAACCACACTGGCAAAGATAATCATGGGTCTTGTCCGGCCCACGTCGGGGCGCATTGTCTGGAACGGGCAGGACGTGACGGACCTTGGCATAACCGAGCGGGCAAGGCTGGGCATAAGCTACGGCTTTCAGCAGCCGCCGCGCTTCAAGGGCATCCGCGTGCGCGACCTGCTGTCCATCGCCAGCGGGAAAAAGCTGATGCCCAAGGCCGAGGCCTGCTCCTACCTGACGCAGGTGGGCCTGTGCGCCAACGACTACCTTGACCGCGAGGTGGACGCCAGTCTCTCCGGAGGCGAGGTCAAGCGCATTGAGATTGCCACAATTTTAGCGCGAAACAGCGCGCTGCTGATACTCGACGAGCCCGAGGCCGGC
>CATJWA010000226.1 GCA_949744025.1 uncultured Eubacteriales bacterium | reverse complement strand
TGCCGCACTTTTCCGCGCCGGCCGCGGCTTTCGCCTCGCGCAGCCTCTCGTCGAGAGAGGGAGGGACGGCGTGGTGATGGCCGTGACCGTGGCCGTGGTGGTGTCCGGCGGGCGCGGCGCAGTCGGCCGAGCCGGACGAGCGCAGGATGTCCACCCCGTGGCCGAGCGCGTCAACCACGGAGAGCAGATTCTCCCGCGCGGCCTTTTCGCTGCCGGGCAGGTTGACTATGAGGGTTCTGCCGCGTATGCCCGCCGTCTCGCGGGACAGGCATCCGCGCGGCGTTATCCTCATGCTCTCCGCGCGCATGGCCTCGGGAATACCGGGAGCCGTTCGCTCGATAACCGCCGCCGTGGCCTCGGGGGTCACGTCCCGGGGAGAAAAGCCCGTTCCGCCGGTGGTCAGCACAAGGCAGACGCCCTCCTCGTCTGCGCAGCGGATGAGCTCAGACTGTATGGCTTCCTTCTCGTCCGGAACAATGGCCGTGTGCACAATCTCCCAGCCGCGGGCGCGCAGGACCTCGCAGAGCGCCGGCCCGCTGGTGTCAGCTCTCTCCCCGCGCGAGCCCTTGTCGCTCACGGTAATGACTGCCGCAGTGTATGTCATAAGATGCCCTCCTTTTAGTAGCGCCCAAAGGTGCAGTTCGGGTAGTGGCAGCCGCCCCTGCACATCTGGCACAGGCCGCCGTCGCCCAGGTTTATGAGGTCCTGCTTTGTCAGCCTGTCCCCAGTGAAAATCTGGGGCAGCAGCACGTCAAAAACCGTTGTCGGCAGGCTTATCGCCGCGCCGGGCACGCCCAAAACGGCCACGCCGCCGAGGTAGGCCACAAGCGTCATGTTCCCCGGCTGGGACGGCAGGCCGTGGGTTATCACCTCCGCGCCGAGAGCGCGCACCGCGCCGGGGGTAAGGTCGTCGGGGTCAACCGACATGCCTCCGGTGAAAATGAGCAAATCCGCGCCCTGGTCAAGCTGCGCGCGCGCGGCGGAGACTATCATCTCCAGATTATCGTCGCAGATGCTCACGGAGATTATCTGCGCGGGGAATTTCTTCATCTTCTCGCGCACCACGGGCTCGAACATGTCCTTTATCCGCCCGTTGTAGACCTCCGAGCCGGTTATCACCACGCCGACCTTCATCGGCCGGTAGGGCCGCAAGTCCAGCAGCCTTTTTCCCGCGCACAGCCGTTCGGCCTCGATAATCTGAGACTCCTTCGTCACCAGCGGCACTATGCGCATGGAGGCCAGACGCTCGCCCTTTTCGACAGGATAGTGGTCCGGAAGGGTGGTGATGGTCACGTCGCCTATGGAGTTGAGCTCGCGCAGAAGCTCCGTGTCCACCCTGAACATTCCGCGCTCATCGGCCAGCAGCAGAACCTTTCCCTCGCTGGGGGCGGTGTAGTGCGCCAGCTCCACGGGGGCCATGGCCGACAGGCGCCGCGCCGCGTCCTCCTCGTGAATCTCGCCCGCGCTCTCCTCCCAGACGAACACGGTGCGCTTGCCTATGTCCAGCAGGCGAGGAATATCCTCGGCGGTCACAACGTGGCCGCGCTTGAATTCCGCGCCCTTGAAGCCGGCGCGCATGGCCGTGATATCATGGCACAGCGGAAGCCCCACAGCCTCCTCAACCTTTATTTTTTTCACTGACTGTTCCTCCCATCGAGACTGATTTACGCTCACTCGCGCAGCAAAAGCAGGGACTGCTTCGGCAAATTTATTTCCAGCTCCGGCGCGCGGTGTTCGCGCCAGATGTGCTTTTCCGTCTCCCAGCCTACAGGGGCGTTCCCGCCTCCGGGGGCCAGAAGCATCACCGTGAAGGAAAAGGGGTTTTCAATCTCCTCCACGACACGGCAGCGAAAGCCGTTCTCTCCGCGTCCGGGGCGAATATCGTGCATCCGGATGCCGACATAGTCCGCCTCCCGCGCGCCGTCTGGCAGAACGAGCTCCATGCCCCAGTCCTCGGCAAAGGCGCGGTTTCCCTCGCGGCGGGTCAGGCGCGAGACGTTCTTGCAGCCGGTGAGAACCGCTCCCGCGCGGGTTTTCGGGTCGGCGAACACATCCCCCCGCCTGCCGCAGACCTCGATGCCGCCGGCGCGCATCACCGCGATGCTGTCGGCCATGCGGAAAACCTCGTCCCTGTCGTGGGACACCAGCAGCACGGTTTTGCCGAAGCGGCGGATAACCTCGCGCACCTCCCGCTCAAGGCGGAAGCGCAGATGGCTGTCCAGCGCGGAGAAGGGCTCGTCCAAAAGCAGGGCCATGGGGTCGGACACCAGTATGCGCGCCAGCGCCGCGCGCTGCTGCTGTCCTCCGGAGAGCTGATGGGGCCGGCGGTCGGCCAGCTCGCCCAGGCCAAAGCTGTCAATAACCGCGGCGACGGATTTTTCGCGCTTTGCCCTGTCCTTCTCCCGCCGTGCGCCGGCGCGGATGTTTTCCAGCACCGTCATGTTCGGGAAAAGAGCGTAGTTCTGAAACAGCAGGCCCATTCGCCGCTTCTGCGGCGTGAGGTCCACGCGCTTTTCCGAGTCAAAGAGCGTCACGCCGTCAACGACTATGCGCCCGCGGTCAGGCCGGACTATGCCGGCGATGCACTTGAGCGTCATGCTCTTGCCGCAGCCGGACTCGCCCAGCAGGGCGAGCGTCTCGTCCCCCGCCTCAAAGGCCAGCTTCAGCGTGAAATCCCCGAAGCTTTTTTCGATGTCCACGGACATTGACATTATGCGCGCCTCCTTCCCCCTCCGGAGCCGCCGCGCCGCTCGAGCAGGTTGACCGCCAGGAGCACCACGAAGGAGATGGCCATGTTCACCAGCACCCACTTGAAAGCCAGCGCGTCGTCATTCGTGCGCCAGAGCTGATATACGGTGGTTGAAATTGTAGCCGTGCGGCCGGGCGTGTAGCCTGAGACCATGCTCGTGGCCCCGTACTCGCCCAGAGCGCGGGCAAAGGCCAGCACCGTGCCGGCCAGTATGCCCTGCCGGCAGTACGGCATGCGTATCCGCCAGAAAATGTAGGTGTTGGAAAGCCCCAGCGACTGGCCCGAGTAGGCCAGCGACTCGTCAAAGGACTCAAAGGCGCCGCGCGCGGTGCGGTACATCAGCGGGAAGATGACCACCGTCGTGGCGAAGATGGCCGACCACCAGGTCATTGTCAGCTTTACTCCGAATACGGCGAGCGCCCACGCGCCGATAACGCGCTTCGGCCCCAGCACGCGCAGCAGCAGATAGCCCACCACCGTCGGCGGCAGCACCAGCGGCAGCGTGAGAAAAACGTCCAGCACGCCCTTGACAAGCGGCGGAGCCTTGGCGATATAATAGGCCGCGAATATGCCGAGGAAGAAGATTATCACCGTGCTTATCGCGGCAATCCGCAGGGAGTTTATTAAAGGGAACCAATCCATCGGTTTATCCTTTTCAGCTTATTTAACGGGGGTAAATCCAACTGCCTTAAAGACCTCGGCGGCCTCGTCGCCTGTCAGAAATTCCAGAAAATCCTTCGCCAAATCAGCGTTTTTGCTTACGTTCAGCACGGCGGCGGGATATATCACCTGACCGCACATCTCGGCCGCGGCGGTGTCAACAACAGTCAGGCCCGCGGAATAAGCGTCGGTCTGATATATTATGCCGCAGTCCACCGCGGCCTCAGACACCTGGGAGGTGACCTCCTTGACATTCGAGCCGTAGGTCAGGCTGCCCGCGGCGGCAAGCGCGGCCTCGTCGAGATTATAGTAAGCGAGTATCTTCTGCGTGTACTGGCCCACGGGCACGTCGGCGTTGCCCATCGCCAGCAGGACGCTGCCGTCCGCCAGCGCGGCGGCAAGGCCGTCATAGGTCTCAATTCCCGCAGGATTGCCCTCCGGCACGGCGAGGGCGACCTTGTTTTCCAAAATGTCAAAGCGCGTGCCCCCGAGCACAAAATCCAGCCCCTCGGTGTTGACCTCGGCCGAGGCGCCCGCGTCAAGCTGGTCCATCTGCTTTTGCCCCGCGGAGATAAACACGTCGCAGTC
>CATJWA010000225.1 GCA_949744025.1 uncultured Eubacteriales bacterium | reverse complement strand
CGAAAGCCGCTCGGAATGCTGGGGCCGGCGTCCCAGCATTCCGAGCGGCTTTCGTATTGCTCGTATGCGCCGCTCTGGGGCTCGGGGCCGGTTTTGCCGGGCTCGGTGACCTCGTCGCGCAGAAGGTAGTCCATCGTGCAGCCGAACAGCTCGCCCATTCGGATGAGCTTATCCACCTCGGGGTAGGCCGCGCCGCTCTCCCATTTGCTTATGGACTGGCGCGAGACGCCGAATATGTCCGCAAGCTGCTCCTGGGTGTAGTTATTTTCGCGCCGGAGCTTTGCAATCTTGTCGCCGGTAGTCATGATTTGTGTGCCTCCATTCGTTCTGGTTTGTAAGCCAATAATAGGCCGAAAGAGGCGAAATTGCCACCATTTTGCGCGTTCAAAATGTAAACTTTGGGTTGCGGAAGGGAAATTTGGGGTGCTGCGGAGGTTTATATGCACTTGGGGGACCCCTTGGTAGGGTCCCCCAGACCCCTCCTGACTTTTTGTAGGGATAGAGAGTTTCGCGGCGTGTGCGCCGCGCCCAGGGGCGCCGCCCTGGACCCCGCCGCCTTTTTCAAAAGGCCGGCGAAACTTTTAGTGATAGATTTCTCGTACTTCCTTACCCATGGCGCGGAGGTTGCGGCACAGGTGCTCTATGGCCTTGGTTTTCATTTCCGAGTCGGCCACGGTGCCGAAGTGGGCCTCGTTGACGGAGTTGCCGATGAAAAAGGTGATGTCCGAGGCCTTTTCAAACAGAATGGACGCCATTTTTGACGCGCCGTTGTTTTTGTTGTACTTGCGCCCCTCCAGCGCGTAGGGGTCAAGATACTCGTCCGAGAGCTTGGCGACCTTGGCTATGGTCAGCGCGCCCTCGGTGACAAGGTCTATGCCGTCGATAAGGCTTATGGGAGGGACCTCGGGGTCGTCGCTGAGCGTGGTTACGCGAAGTTCCTTTCCCATGCACCCGGCCACGAGCTCGCTTGTGGTGCCGCCGCAGACAATGTGGCAGCCCTTGAAGTCCAGAAAATGCTGAATATGCGTGTTTGTGTTGTTTCGGTCGAGGGGGGGACCGACCATCACGGCCACGGAGAAGGGCAGAAACGCCTTGACGGCGGCGATGGTGGTGTCGTCCTTCGGGTGGTCGGCGTACAGGGCCATGCAGGCCCCGCCCAGCACGGCGGAGACCACGCAGGCGCTCATGTTCGGCTGGCTGCGGCTGTTGAGAAACTGCTTGACCTGCGGGCGCTGCCAGTTGTAATTCATGGTATCGTCCGGTCCGGCGAAGATTACGCCGTCGCTCATGGTCATGATGTAGTCGCCCGCCTCGAGCTGAAACTCCGAGCGGTAGACCGTCTCTCCGGAAATCTCGCGCTGTGTGCGCGCAAGGTCACGGCACTCTCCGGCATGATAGAATATGGCCTGCGGGTTGTCAAACTCGAATATAACGCCCGCTCCGCTCTTGTGGACGTGGATTATGGTGAAGGTGCAGTAGTTTAGCCCTACGTCCCGGTTTACCGGAAGCGTTTCGGTGATAATCTCGACGCACTCGTCAATTCCCGCGCCGTTGGAAACCATGGTAGAGAGTATTTTCGAGGTCATGGTGGCTAAAATATTGGCTCTGACGCCGCTGCCCATGCCGTCGGCGAGCACGAGGGTCTTGTAGTCGCCGAGATTGTCAATCTGCACGCGGTCGCCGCACAGCTCCTCGCCGTACTTGTTCATCGTGGCGTAGCCGCAGTCAATGTAAAAGTCCATAATTGTCAGTCCTCACCGTCATCCTCGCCGCGGTCCTGCATCTCCTCGCCGCGCATTATGTCGCGCAGCTGGAGCAGGGCGACCTTGGTTTCTGCCGTGGTTTCGCCAAGCAGGGAGGCTATTTCCTGAGCGATGCGCATTTGCTTTTTGACCACGTCGTCGGTGACCTTGAAGGTGCGCTTGCGTACTTCGCGAAGCTTTTCGTTGTAGCTGTCCTCCTCGGTCACGTCCTTGAGCACGCCCAGCAGCCGGTTGTGCTCCTTGAGCAGAATTACCGACAGCTCGACAACCTTTTCCGTGCTTTCAATCTCAATGCGTTTGTTGAGTATGTTTTCCTCACCCGACTGCGCTATGACAAATTCGGGGATGCTCACATGGTCGAAAATCTGTTCGCCCTCGGGGTGAAAGACATCAATGCCGAGCATGGACATTGCCGAGCGGTTTATGGACTCTATGATAAATTCATTGCTGAGTACAACTATGCCGAAGGGCATGTGGCGTATGACCTCGGAGGAGAGGGACTCGGCGCGGCTGCGCATGTATGGGATACATATGCTCGCGTCGGCGTAGCCATTGTAAACGGCCCAGGCCTTCTCGCGGCAGGTGGAATAGCCGCAGGCGCCGCAGTTGAGCTCATCCTCGGGGCGGGTTTTTCCGGTTTTCTCAAGGATGGCGCGTATCTCCCGCTCCGTGGGCTGGACGCTTGAGTCAAGCACCTTCGGGAAATCGCGCTCGAGCACCACGCCGCAGGTGTCAACCCCCGCCTCGCCGGAGGTGCGAGCGTATCTGCGCACGGAAACCTCCGCGTTTATGGCGCTGGAGCTGTCCACCATGGAGCAGGGGCCGCTTATGCAGCCGAACTCACAGGAATTCATCTCGATGAACATGTGGTCGAGACTGTCGATGTTCTTGAGCACCTCGGCGCACTTTTCGTCGCTGTCCACAGATATGTACTCATAGCCCTCCGGCAGCTCAAGGAAGGACTTTATTATCCCTCCGATAATGGGATAGTGCCGCGCGCTTGCGCCGGACGCGCTCTCCGGAGCGTCAGAGGAGGGGCCGAAGCTGACTCCCTTTTCGCGCATGAGCTTTGCCAGCTCGTCAAAGGTTAGCACATTGGAGAGAATGCGCACCGCGTCGGCCTCGCGTCTTTTGGATATGCACGGGCCGATGAATACTATGGCAGAGTCCGGAAAACGTTTTTTGAGCATCCGCGAGTGCACCGTCATGGGGGAGTCCACGGGTGCGAGATATTTTATCGCGCCGGGGTAGTAGGTTTGTATAAGGCGGGTTATGGACGAGCAGGCGGAGGAGATGAGGTTTTTGTATTTGCCGCTGTTGAGCAGCTTCGCGTATTCGGCCGTGACGGCCGCGGCGGCGACGGAGGTCTCCTCTACATAGTCAAAGCCGAGCTGAGTCAGAGCCTGACGCATCTGCTCAAAGGAGGTCAGCTTGAACGAGGAGATAAAGGACGGCGCCACGCTGGCGACGACGGAACGGTTTGACGCGAGAAGGGCCTTCACGTCCTCAAGCTGGGGGAAGGGGGCTTTCGCGTGCTGCGGACACACCTGCGTACATTTGCCGCACTGGATGCAGCGCTCGGGAATAATTTTGGCCTGGTGGTCGATAAGGCCGATGGCCTTTACTGGGCAGCTTTTAAGGCAGCGGTAGCAGTCCTTGCATTTTGACGGCTTAAAATCAATATAGTTCTTCAT
>CATJWA010000224.1 GCA_949744025.1 uncultured Eubacteriales bacterium | reverse complement strand
GCGTTTTGATTTGGGCCTCACAGAGAAAGGAGAAAGACTATGGAAAACACAAAAAGCATTTCAAAAGGACATTTGTTTCTGGCGCTTGCCGCGCTGTTCTTGTCCAGCATGTGTACCCTGGGCGACCTTGTAATCAACCCCATTGTAAACGATTTGTACGAAGCCTTCAGCGACGCTCCCATTTCCCTTATTAATTTCGGCATCACCGGCCCCGCCCTTGTGGGCCTGCCATTCTGCATTCTGGCCGGCAGGCTGTGCGACAGGTATAACAAGAAAATTGTCATGGTGGTCGGCTTTGCCATCTTTACAATCTCCGCCGTTTTTGGCGCCGCGGTTGATAACATCTACTATTTTGTAATCATGCGCTGCCTGGCAACGGGCGTTGGCTGGGGCGTTACAAACTCCGCCGCGCTGGCAATTATCGCCGCTCTTTATCAGGACGAGGTAAAGCACGGCAAAATTGTCGGCTGGTACAACTCCGCCATGTCCGTCATAGGCGCGATTCTTGCCTCCGTTTCCGGCATACTGGCTGTCACCGCCTGGCAGAACGCATTCAAAGCGTATTGGGTGTCCGTGCCCGTTCTTGCCATGCTTATTGTTTTCCTCCCATCCATGAAGCCCGAAGCCGGCGCAGTCAGTGCAGGCAAAAAGGAGAAGAACGGCAGCGAACAGCAGGTCAATGACGCGGGCTGGTGGAAGCCGCTTATCCCCCTGAGCATTCAGGTTTTCGGCGTGGCCCTTTGTTCAATGGTGTTCCTCTATATGGTATCCCTTTACGTCACCGATTCCGGAATTGGCGACGGCTCCCTGACCGGCGTTATAAGCTCGGTCAACACGCTTGCCACGGCCGCGATGTCGCTGGTGTTCGGCTACTGCTACAAGAAGATGAAAAACGCGGTTTACCTGCCGGCTATTTTCATTATCTCCATTGCCTACATCGTCATGGGCCTTGTGCCCACCAAGGCTGTCGCGCTGGTATCCGCGGCCTTCATCGGCGGCTCCTGGGCGTTTTACTTCTGCTACTTCTACGCGCGCTGTGTTGACCTTGTTCCGCCTCACAGGGCGGGTACGGCGACCGGAATTGTCGCCCTGGCCGACGGCATCGCCGCGACGGGCTGCTCCTACTTTATCACCGGCCTGATGAGCGGACTGAATATCAACGCGGTTCAGGCCTGGCCTATCATCGGCGCCACGCTTGGCGTTATCAGCGTTATTTCCCTGGTCTGGTACATAGCCACGAGAAAGAAAACAGTCTGATCAGGTGCTGGGAGGAGATATATAAAATATGAATACCGACAAAACCGCAGATATTGTCATCAAGGGAACAAATATTTTTACCGCCGAGACGCTGGAAACGCGCGCGGGAGCGCTTGTTATCTCCGGCGACTCCATCGTGGACCTTGTATCCGCCGAGCAGGCCAGCGAATATATCGGCCCCTCCACAAGGGTTATAGACGCGGGAGAGCGCCTGGTCATGCCCGCCTTCAACGACGCGCACACCCATTTCATCACCGTCGGCCTGAATATGGACACCGACTACACCTTGGATGTGGGTGACTGCAAGAGCGAGGAGGCGGTCGTCCAAAAGGTCAGGGCCTTTGCAGAGGCCCATCCGAACAATGCCTGGGTGCACTGCGTCGGCTGGAATCCCGACGACTGGGACAGGATGCCGAGCAAGGCGTCCCTGGACGAAATTCTTCCCGACCGTCCCTGCCATATCGGCTCATGGGACCTCCATACCTGCTGGGCCAACAGCAGGGCGCTGGAGCTGGCCGGATTTACGGACGGGATGGAGAGCCCCGAGGGCTCCGAAATATGTCAGGATGAAAACGGCGTCCTCACCGGAATTGTCAAGGAGGACATTGTTAACGAGATCCGCGGCCGCTCTGTCGCCGGCGCGAATATGGAGCAGGCACTGGGCCTGGTGTGCGAGCAGGCTTTGTCCTACGGCGTTTCCTCCGTTTCCGCCATGTGGCCGAACTTCGGCCTGAGCGACGGGCTGCTTCTGGAGGTATTCCGTAAAGCCGAGGCTGAAGGGAAGCTCCCTGTCCGCATCCACTATTACCCCAGGCTGGAAAACGGGCTTGAGACGGCCAAAAAATTTGAGAAGACGGCGGCGTCCGACTTCTTCCGCTTCGCCGGCGTAAAGCTGCTCATCGACGGCGTGTGCGAGATGCACACCGCGTGCCTGACGGAGCCCTACGCCGATGACGCATCGACCTGCGGAGAGCTGACCGTCCGCGAGGATGAAATTCTCAATCTGGTCTCGCAGGCAAACGCGCAAAATTACAGCGTCCGCATACACTGTATCGGCAACGGTGCTGTAAAGACCGCGCTGAACGTATACGAGGCTGTGGAGAAAAAATACGGCCGCAAGTGCCTGAAAAACGGCATCGAGCACATTGAAAGCTGCTGTCCGGAGGACCTACCCCGCTTTGCGCAGCTTGGCGTCATTGCGTCCATGCAGCCGATTCACAGTGTGCTGAACGTGGACGGCTATCCCGCCCTGCTGGGCGAGAAGTGGCGTCCCTACATGTGGCCGGTGGCCTCCTTGCTCGAAAACCACGCGCTGCTCGCATTCGGGACGGACGCCCCCGTGTACGACCTCAACCCGATGCACGGGCTCTACGCGGCAGTCACGCGCAGGCAGCCCTGGGACGGCTATCCGGAAGGCGGCTTTGTGCCGGAACAGCATATAAGCCTTGCCCGCGCCCTGCAGGCCTATACCTACGGCTCGGCGGAGGCCGAAAATTTCTCCGATAAACTCGGAACCCTTCACGCCGGCAAGCTGGCGGACGTTGTCATAATGGACCGCGATTTGTTCGCGTCCAAGCCGGAGGAGCTGCTTGAGGCCAGGCCGGCATATACCATAGTCGGCGGCGTCATACGCTATCACAATCCGGAGGCAGAAATCTGATACTCCGCAATAAAATCCGCAGGCAATCCCCATGAGTTTTATATCATGGGGATTACTTGCAGGAGGCTTTCGGCATATAAGCGCTTATGGAGAGGAGATGGACGTATGGCACCGGGCCTGTTTGCGGTAATTATAATCATTTTCGTGATTGTCTCCGCGGTAATTACAAAGAAATGCACGATTGTTTTGTTTCTCGGCTCGTTTTTCGGCGCGGTATATCTATATCGTGAAAACGCGCTTGCTCAATGGGGCCTGGTTTTGCAGACTGTGGTTGCGGAGAATGCGTGGCTCTGGCTCGTGTGCGGATTGTTCGGGAGCCTGATTGAGCTTCTGCGTACCTCCGGTGGGCTTCAGGCTTTTTCGGGAAAAATTGAAAGGCTTTGCAGTACCCAGCGGAAAACGATGCTTGCCTCCGTCATATTTGGAATTATCCTGTTTATTGACGATTATCTGAACGTGCTGACTATTGGAATATGTATGAAGCCGGCCTTTGATAAAAGCCGCACTCCGAGAGAGGCGCTGGCCTTTATTCTGGACTCAACCGCGGCGCCTGTTTGCGCCCTGATCCCCTTTTCCACCTGGGCGGTGTTCTACGCCGGACTTTTTTACAACGAGTCGGTTGTTGCCTTGCGTTTTTCCAGCGGCATGGAAGCCTATATAAGGGCTATCCCTTTTTGCTTTTATCCCATATTTGCCGTTTTGATTGTCCTGCTGTTTTCTCTCCGCGCTTTCCCGAGGATAGGGGCGATGAAGCGGGCATTTCTGCGCGTGGAGTCCACAGGGATGGTTTACAGTCAGGAGAGCAGAAAATATAATTTGTCCGATGACAGCAATTCCGAGGAAGCAGGCGGAGGTATGCTTAATTTCCTTGTCCCCCTGCTGGTGCTTGTGGCCGTCTCCGTCATAAGCGGGGATATACTGTCCGCCGTTATAATTTCCATTATAATCTGCGCAGCGCTGAATCTTTTTCAGAAAAACATCACGGCAGAGCAAATGTTCAACAAGATTGTTCAGGGCTTCGGGTCAATGCTCTTCGTATTTTTCCTGCTGGTCGGGGCTTTTTCGCTTGAATATGTCTGCGGTGAGTTGGAGGTTGCGGACTATATCCTTGAGCTGGCGGCCCCAGTGCTGTCGGCGAAAACCTTTCCGATGATTTCCTTCCTCCTGCTCGGGGCCATAGCATTCGCGACCGGCTCAAACTGGGGCATGAGCGCGATTACCGTTCCGATTCTGCTGCCCATAGGTGACGCCCTGGGCGCAAATCCGGTACTGGTCATGGCGGCTATTATTTCCGGGGGTGTTTTCGGAAGCCATGCCTGCTTTTATACGGACGCCACCGTAATGGCGTCCAACAGCGCGGGAATTGAGAATATGGAGCATGCGCTGTCGCAGTTGCCGTATGTTGCGATTGCCGCCGCCCTGTCTGCGGTGTCCTTTTTTGTGTCCGCCATGCTCTTGTAATGTCCTTATGCTGAAGTCAATGTGGATAGAAACTGGAAGAACTTATTCTGATGCAAATTAAAAACGTATGTTTTGGCGACACTTAATAATTCCCAGTATTAAGGAACTCAAGATCACTACAAAAAATGTGTTTGAAAGGAGATGCATGGAGGGCTTAACAGATTCAGCGAGAATATGGCTGATCTGAATATACAATTAGAACAGGTAATGCTCAGAAAAAAGTCACATTCTAATTCTCTGTATAAGGCTGATATCGATATCTCCGTGCAGGAAAAGGCACGGACCGCCCAGGCCACAGTGGCTCACGTCAACCGTGTCCCGCAGGTTTTACTTCAGCCCTTACAGTAATTCGGAATTGTTTTTGGAAGAACTGCATAACCCCAAATGGGGCGGGCCGAAACCCGCCCCATTTATCTCTCCCGGGACGAGAAGCAGGCGGTAAATGTGGAACAGTGTATCCGTCTGATGAGTAAATACACGCAGATAGAGAAATTGACACCAACGCTTGTCAATGAGCGATTCGTCTTATAATTGTCTGTTTGTCAAACTCAAAAATTGTGTCGCCATATTCAAAGAGAGACCGTAAGCAGTCAAGTAACTGTCTACGGCCTCTCGCTGCTCAAAGCTCTGCAGGCATCCGCTTAAGCTCATCGTCTGACAACTCCCCACACTCAGACTGAGTCATCAGCCCCTGCACCCTTGCCACAGCAGTATTCCATTCATCAACGGTAATCTTCCAAAGATTCTTCCTCTGCTTTAACCTGCTATACACCCTGTCGTATTCCCTCTGCGCTGTAGTCCGGTTTCCTTTGCCCTGAGCCTCCTTGCGGAGGGTGACTACCTTACGGCAGGTACGCTCAGCCTCCCCAGGCGTGATGTTATTGCAGTAGCAGGTGTTGTGGCCCGCCGTCAGCAGAAAGTACCGTACGCAGTTGTGACAGCAGCGCGGCGCGGTGCCCCAAATTAAGCCACGGCAAAAGTCGATGCAAAGGAAGCAGGACAAATAGACACTGCTTAATTTCATCGGTCAGCTTATCATCCAAGTTTAGATGTTGGTGCTAAGTTGTCCAATGAGCATAGTCACAAGAAGCGGGCAAAAGCGTAACGGCACCCTGCTGTACAACATACGACCTATACAAGAAGCGGTGAACTTTTCTATGGGCAGCAGATAGAGAACTGCCTGTCGCACCGCTTTTCACCGCAGGAGGGGTACCCAGTGGTACAACACCCAGCGCCACCACCCATGCCATGAAAGCGGCTGTGACAACGACCGAGACCGCTGTGTGCAATTCTGCACTCTCAGCAACGCCTGAAAATATGCGCTAACCCACAGGGTCGAAAAAAGTGCAGGATAAAGGCAGGTGGTCGCTTTTGCGCCCTCCTGCCCTCAACACCGCCCCGCAATGCGGGTCGGGGACGAAGCCAGGGTGGTCGGTTTTGCGCCATTTTGCTGTGCAAGGTGGTCGGAATTGAGAATTATAGAGGAAAAACCGCCATGTTTCCGCACTTTTCAAGGTGGCTGTGCGAGGTGGTTTTCGCATGAAATGGAGGATTTGGACTATGAAAAAGAATACGCAAGCTTTGATAGACTCAGATAATACTAAGGAAATAAAAACACGTATCCCTGCATGGCTGTATCCCTCTACACTGGAGGTAATCGACAGGGCGTCAGAAACTGCGGGCTGCAAAAGCCGTAGTGAGTACCTTGAGAGAGCCGCTCTGTTCTACGCCGGCTACATTTCCGGTCAGGATGCCCTCGCCTACCTGCCGCCGGCGTTGGCATCTGTCCTGCACGGCACAGTTCAGGATACGGAGAATCGTATTTGCCGTCTGTTGTTCAAGCAGTCTGTGGAGCTGGACATGTTGATGAACGTGCTGGCAGCGGGTATGGAGATACCGGAGGAACAGCTCCGTAGCCTCCGTGAGCGGTGTGTACAGAATGTGAAAAGAACCAGCGGCAGCGTCACGCTTGATGCCGCGGTTCGTTACCAAAGGGGTGGTGATTGAGTTTCCGGTGCCCACGGATTGCACCAGTGTATACAAAGAAAGAGCCCTGCGAAAAGAATGTGTCTGAAGTGATAACTCTGCACTAAAACGGTAGATATTCTCCAACTATCATGGTATGTTATGTTGCCTGAAAGGGGGCAGAGAAGATGCGAAAGACACTTGAAGATTTATACTACGGCAACATCATACCACACGAGAAACGGATTTCGGCAAAGTCTGAACTACAGCGCATGGTAAGTCGTGCCGCTGAATGCGAAAGTAAACTGACAAAGCTTCTAAATGATGAAGGGAAAGAACTCTTTAGTGTATTTATGAGTGCACAGCAGGAGATAGACGGTATCACGGCGATAGACAATTTCATCTTGGGCTTTCGCTTAGGCGTGAGATTGATGATTGATTGCATGGACGAAAACGACATCACGGATGGGAGGTGAGTGAGCATGGCAAAACGACGCGCAAATGGAGAAGGCAGCATACGCAAACGCAAGGACGGACGATGGGAGGGACGGTATACCGCCGGCTACGATGCTGATACCGGT
>CATJWA010000223.1 GCA_949744025.1 uncultured Eubacteriales bacterium | reverse complement strand
TTCAGCGCCGTCTGCCCCACGAAGCCCGCCACAAGGCCCGAGCGGTCAACCTCAACAAGCTGTCCCTTTGACAGCACGCCGATGGCGGCGTACAGCCCCGCTAAAATCCGCGCGACCGTCGTCTTGCCGGTGCCCGGGTTGCCCATGAACACAAGATGCAGCGACATCGGCGGCACGGGCAGACCCGCCTCCTGGCGCAGGCGGCGCACCTTTATCAGGTTTATCAGGCTCTTTACGTCCTTTTTTATGTCGTCAAGCCCCACAAGAGACTCGAGCTGGGCCATGAGCGTGTCGAAGTCCGGTTTTTCCGTCTGCGCCGCCGCGGCCCTGTCCGGCGTTTTCACGCCCAGAGCTCCGCCTGAGGACGCCGGAGGGTTTTTATCCTGAAAGCTTGGCTCGGCACTGGTCACAAAGTCCGCGGCGTTGAGCGCGGCCTTCGATTTTTTTACACCGTTTCCGTCGCATATCGCCGAGAGCTTGTCGCAGCAGTCGGTGATGTACTGCGCCTCGGAAAAGCTCACGTCGTCGTCCACGGCGGCAAGGCAGAGCAATATGTTCGTGAACATGCGGATGAACACGCGCGAGTAGTCCGTTCCGCGGCGCACGTCGTTTTCCGCCAAGGACCAGAAAAACAGCGGCGGCATAAATTCCCCGGCGCTGCACACCTGCTCCGTCAGCTCCCACAAAAGCCAGCGCGGCATAACCGCGCCCTTTGAAAAAAGCTGGTTGGCCGCGTCCGCGTGCCCCTGAGTCACCGCCCCCGAGCACTTCCAGAGCTGGCAGGCACACTGGGCCATGAACGCATCCAGCTCCCCCGCCGTCCCGCGTCCCGCTACCTTGTAAAAGGCCTCCGTGTTGGCAATATAGGTTTTGTGAAGCTGCTCCGGTGTTCGCTTCCAGTTACTCGGCATGTTTTTCACCCTCCACGTTTTTTGTCTTTGGAAAACATTATATACCGCGAAAGCGTGTTTCTCAACACTTGTGTTGATGTTTTTCGTTTTTTGTGGTATGCTGTCATGGAAAAACCTACCGACAGGAGCCATTTCCATATGAGAATGCGCAAAAAACCAAACCTTGTCCCGCGGCTTACGCGCGCCGCCGCGGTAATGATACAGCAGCCTGAGGACCTCCGCGGACGCTGGCGGGAGCTTTTTCCCGAATATGAGCATGTACATCTTGAGCTTGGCTGCGGCAAGGGCCGCTTCACCGCCGACACCGCGGAGGCAAATCCCAATGTTCTGCTCGCCGCCGTGGAGCGCGTGCCGGACGCGATGGTCGTCGGCATGGAGCGCGTGATAAGCCGCGGGATAAAAAATGTGCGGTTTATTGACCGCGACGTCGCCGGCCTGTGTGAGATTTTCGACGCGGGCGAGGTTGAACGGATATACCTCAACTTCTGCGACCCCTGGCCCAAGAGCCGCGACGCCAAGCACCGGCTGACCGCGCCTGACTTTCTTCGCATGTACGCCTCCATACTGCCGGAGGGCGGCCAGCTGTGCTTCAAAACCGACAACCGTCCGCTTTTCGACTGGTCGCTTGAGCAGCTTGCCGGCGAGCTGTGGACCCTGCGCGATGTGACAAACGACCTGCACGCGGACGGCATACGCGGCATAATGACCGACTACGAGGCCAAATTTCACGCTCAGGGCGTGAAAATAAACCGGCTCGCAGCCGTAAAAACCTCACAGACTAAAACCA
>CATJWA010000222.1 GCA_949744025.1 uncultured Eubacteriales bacterium | reverse complement strand
TTCCCCATCGGGGAAAGACACACGCCTCGCAGTGCGAAAAGCCTTGCCGGGCGAAGTCCGAAAGGACGAGCCCAGGCTCAGGGGGGATCCAAGGGGGGCCGCTGCCCCCCTTGGCCGTTAATACTAATACTAAAATCAGTTAAAAAACTTGAAAAAATCTCACGGAACGGGACCTCTGAACGCCCGCGCCCGCCCAAGTGAAGCGAACCGTCTCAAAAAAGCGGCGCCGCCGCTTTTTTTGAATCCCCAAAAGGCGTCCGCGCCTTTTGGGCCTGGACTTGCAGAATATATAGGGGAAGGAAGGGGCGTATATGGAGCTTTCGGCGGAGGCCGAAAGCGCAATGGAGCCGCTTTCTTCCTGCCCAAAACGTAATTGCCATAAAAAGGAATTTAATCGCCCGCTCCCCCAAAGCTCTTGACTCTGCGCGCACCTGACGCTATAATGAAGAAAACATATGACGAGGTGATAACGGTTGCTTGAGAAGCAGGATTATGAGGAAATAGCCCGCTTGATGAAGGTGGTAGTGGAGAACGAAATAACCCCCCAATTAAAAACCCTTGCCGAGGGCCATCAAACTCTTTTGGAAACCCTTGCCCCTAAAAGCCGTGTTGAGGAGCTTGAGGAGGAAGTCTCGTTTTTGAAATCCGTCCTCAAGCTGCACAGCGAAGAGCTTGCCGGACTGAAAAAGGCCACCTGACCCCACGCCGCCCCGCCATAGGGGCGGCTTTTCGCGTGCTACTTTTCCTCCCCAGCGTCCCCGCCGCCCTCCGCGTCGCCGTTCTCCGTCCCGTTGCCCGCCTCGGCTCTGGCACGTGCCGCCGTGTCGTCGCCTATTCCGACGATGGCCCCGCCCTGCGTCTCCACCGTCATCCACGGCAGAAATTCCAGCGCCTCGGCCTCCAACTCCGGCGGTACCACCGCCCAGCCCTCGGGAATAATTTCCAGCGCGGGATAAATAAGCTGGTTCCCCCGCGCGCCGCTCTGGCTTGTCTCAAGCTTTACGATAAGCATAAAATAATCCTCCTCAAAAAATGTACTTTCACCCTAAGCCCCCGCCTGCATGCAACATACGCAGCAACATATGCAACAAAAAAAGAGCCGACCCCAAAAAATTTTGGATCGGCTCCATTTCCGTATGTCGGCTCAGATTTTTTCTGCGATTGCCTTTGCGCAGCGCTGGCAGATTTGCCTGCCCTTGAACTCAATCAACTTCTTGGACTCCCCGCAGAAGGAGCAGTCCGGCTGATACTTGCGAAGAACAATGTCCTCGCCCTCGACAAAAATTTCCACGGTGTCCTTTTCGGCCAAATTTAGGGTACGCCGAAGCTCGATAGGAAGCACGATTCTTCCCAGCTCGTCCAGCCTGCGCACAATGCCTGTTGACTTCATTTTTCTCCCTCCAGGTAGTATGATAAGCTTGGACCATCGTTCAAAAAACTGCCATACACCAAATCGCTAATGTCGGAAGAAAGTATATATGACAAGCGGCATAAAGTCAACTCGAAAAGAAAAAAATGCCAATTTGCAGTAAAAATTGCAAAAAACCTGTCTGTACTTTAGCAATCATCGCCATAGCATTTCGGCCTTTCAAATTAAAGCTTTTAATTAGAGCCCGCAAGCGCCTGCAACTGCGGGCTTTTGAGCGCCCCCGCCGCTAAAATTGCTCGGGATAAACGCCCTGCGCGCGCAGCCGCGCCAGGCTCTCCCGCACGCTCTCAAGGTCCTCGCGGTAGGTCACCCCGTGCCAGCGCGCGGGGCACTCAAGCACTCTGACCGAGCAGCGTCCCCGCTCAAGCAGACCGTTGACCACGCTCGGCAGGAAATACTCGCACCTGAGCGGATTTGACCGCAGCCCCTCCCGCAGAAATTCGGGAAAGCCCTCCCACAGCGCGTCGAGCATGTCGCCCGAAAAGCCCCAGAAGTTCATCGACACGACGGTATCCCCCGAGATTGGCTCGTAGTGCTCCCCGTCCTCGGTCCAGGCCGCGTCCGCGCCGCGCTTCTCGATTCTTGTGCGCTCCGTCACACCGGAGAGCATTCCGCCCTCAATCGCGCAGACCCCGCGCGAGACGTAGCCGTTTTCCGTCAGCGTGTTGCGCAGCTTGTAGCCGGCCATCGCGTGCTCGCCGGGGCACGGACCGCTCTTGAGAAAATCATAGATTGCCCCATAGGCCTCCGCCCCGTAAAAGTCGTCCGCGTTAATCACGGCGAAGGGTCCGTCCACCACGCCGCGGCAGCAGGCGGCCGCGTGTCCCGTGCCCCAGGGCTTTTCCCTGCCCTCCGGAACGGAAAAACCCTCCGGAAGCCTCTCAAGCTCCTGATAGACGTACCTGACCTCGAATCTGCCCTCGGCCCGCGCGCCGACAGTATCCCGAAATTCCTTCTCGATTTCGCGCTTTATCACGAATACCACGCGCTCAAAGCCCGCGCGATGCGCGTCAAAAAGCGAATAGTCGATAATCGCGTGCCCCTGTCCGTCCACGGGCGTGATCTGCTTGAGCGAGCCGAAGCGGCTGCCCATCCCCGCGGCCATTATCACCAGCGTGGGCTCACATGCCGCCGTGAGCTTACGCGTTGTTTCGTTTTCCGGCATCTTAAAAATTCCTCCCCGCCCGGCGTTGACAAAACCGGGGTAAAAGCTAATATAAACACATCCATTCATATGGCGCTGCGCGTCTGACCGCCTGCCAATATGGCGGAGCCCTGTCCCTCAAAGGGGGACAGGGCTATTTTACCGCGTTTGCCGCCTGCTGTCAACGCACGCGGCGCGGCGGAGAACTCCGCCGTCAGAACCAGCGGGGCGCTGCCCCGTCGAACTCCGGAGCGCCGCCGCGGGCGTAGGGGTCGTAACGGCTGGTATTGCAGCCGAACTCCTGCAAAAAGCCTATTTTGCCCCCGTCCGTCCATCGTATCAGGGATACCCCGTCGAAGGTTTCGACCCTGCCGTCGTGCATTTTGTCCTTGAAATACCACTCCGCCGCCGTCTGTCCGCCGCAGTGAAAAAACTGCTTTATGTCCCACTGAACCACCCGCCCGCGGGTATTCCACTCGTTGAACCAGTGCCGGATTTTGTCCAGCCCGCGGTACTCGGGACCCCAGCTTTCGATGTACACCGCGTCGGGGGAGAAGATTTCCTCAATCCCGTCACAGTCCGCGCCGAGCCACATGCCGAACCAGCGGCGGACAATTTCCTCGCGTGAATCCATTTTGAACACCTCCGTCGGGGAAAAGCTTAACACAGGAGCGGAGAAAAAGCAATCAGTTAAAGCTCTTTATCATTTCCCGCCGTAGCCGCACGATAATGCGCTTTTCCAGCCGGGAGATGTAGCTCTGCGAGATTCCCAGCATATCCGCGACCTCCTTTTGGGTATACTCCTGCTGGCCGCACAGCCCGAAGCGCAGCGTGATAATGTTCTTTTCCCTTTCGCCTAAGCGGTCCACCGCGTCCATGAGAAGCTGGCGCTCCACGTCGTCCTCCAGCGGCCGCGACACGTCGTCGCTGTCCGTGCCGAGCACGTCGGAGAGCAGCAGCTCGTTGCCGTCCCAGTCAGTGTTGAGCGGCTCGTCAAAGCTGACCTCGCTGCGGCGCGAGCTTATCTTGCGCAGATACATGAGTATCTCGTTTTCGATGCAGCGCGAGGCGTAGGTCGCCAGCTTGATGTTCTTGTCCGCGCGGAAGGTGGATATGGCCTTGATAAGCCCTATCGTGCCTATCGATATCAGGTCCTCAAGGTTCACCCCCGTGTTCTCAAAGCGGCGGGAGATGTATACCACCAGGCGCAGGTTGTGTTCTATCAGCAGCTTTTTTGCCTCCTCGTCGCCGGCGCACAGCTTTTCTATGGCCTCGCGCTCCTCCTCCGGCGGCAGCGGCGGCGGCAGCGTGTCGCTTCCGCCGATGTAGTGCACCGGCTCCGGAAGCGCCAGTCCGAGACGCGCAAGCAGCCGGCGTGCGCCCATCTGCGCTTTCCGGAGATACATCCGGCGCACTCCGTCG
>CATJWA010000221.1 GCA_949744025.1 uncultured Eubacteriales bacterium | reverse complement strand
GGGAGCGGACGGCGGCGTCACCGGCGCGCCTGTGCCCTCCGGAGCAGACGGCGGCTCAGGCGCGGACGGCGGTATCGGCTCAGGCGTGGGCGTGGACGTCTGCACCGGCTCGGCCGTCTCCTGCGAGCCGCCATTCGGAGCGAGCCGTCCGCCGAGGGATACCAGAATCGCCGCCAGCACTGTGAGCAGCGCGACGGTGAGTATAGCATATTTCGCTTTTTGGTTCATAAACGGACCTCCAAAAAACTATGGGGTGAAAAACATGGAAAAAATCGCACTTGTCACGGGCTCGTCCCGCGGAATCGGACGGGCAATCGCCCTGCGCCTGGCGCGCGGGGGCTACAGCCTGTGCATAAACTGTGTCGAGCGCATCGACCTTGCCCGTGAGCTCGCCGAGCAGATAAATTCCGCCGGCGGCCGAGCCATGGCGTACTGGGCCGACGTGTCCGACGCAGGTCAGGTCGCAGAGATGCTCGCGGAAATAAAGCGCGGGCTCGGCAGCGTGTCCCTGCTTGTCAACAACGCCGGCATCGCCGGTCAGATGCTTTTTCAGGACATCACGCAGGAGCAGTGGCGGCGCTATATGGGCGTCAATTTAGACGGCGCCTTCAACTGCTGTCAGGCCGTTCTGCCGGACATGCTGCATGAGAAGTCCGGCTGTATTGTCAATATATCCTCCATCTGGGGCCTGCGCGGCGCCTCCTGCGAGGTGGCCTACTCCTGCACAAAGGCCGCGCTTGTAGGTCTGACGCGCTCGCTGGCAATGGAGCTGGCCCCCTCGGGCATAAGGGTAAACTGCGTCTGCCCCGGAGTTATCGACACGGACATGCTCTCCGTACTGCCGGCCGAAACCCTCGGCGCACTGGCACAGCAGACGCCCCTGGGCCGCCTTGGCACGCCCGAGGATATAGCGGGAGCGGTCGCGTACTTCGCGTCGGAGGAAGCAGGCTTTGTCACGGGCCAGATTCTCTGTGTCGACGGAGCCTTCATAGTGTAGCAGGGCCCCTGACTCGATTATCTTACGCCCTGTCCACATCGACCTCCGCCGTACAGTTGGGGAAAGCATCCTCGACGCAGGCCCTTATCTTATCCGCGGCCGCCTCGTCGCTGTCACGCTCTGAGTACGGCAGCACGGCGTCAAAGCTCAGGTGCGCCGTGCCTGCGTGTACCGCGGCGCGAAAATCGTGCAGCTCTATTCCTGGGTAAAGCTCCCCGAGCCTTTCCCTCACGGCGCTTTGCAGCTCCCGCGTCCAGTCCGAGCCTGTTTCCACGGGGTCCATGTGCACCGTCGCGGTGCAGCCCAAACGCTCGCGCAGCTCGTGCTCAAGCGCGTCAATCGCCTCGTGCAGCCTGAAAATGTCGCCGCTGCCGTCAACCTCGGCGTGGAGGCTGATAATCAGCCTGCCGGGCCCGTAGTCGTGTACCGCAAGGTCGTGTATCTCCAGTATCTCGGGGTGGGCCAGCGCCAGCTCTCGCACGCATGCGACAAAATCGCGCTCCGGAGCCCTGCCCAGCAGAGGCGAGAGCGCCTCCCGCGCCGAGCTTATGCCGGTCCAGATTATCAACAGCGCCACCGCCGAGCCGGCCCATGCGTCAATATTCACCGCGAAAAAGCGGGAGATTACCATGCTGGCGAGCACAACGCTCGTAGCCGCGGCGTCCGACACGCTGTCCGCGGCCGCGGCCGCGACTGCGGTGGAGTCTATCTTCTTTCCCACCGCGCGGTTATAGAATGCCATATAAAGCTTCACGCACACCGACACGGCAAGTATCGCGGCCGGCAGCACTCCGAAAACCACCGGCTCGGGATGCAGCAGCTTCATCACGCACGAGCGCAGCAGCTCCGCGCCCATTAAAACAATCGCCGCGGACACGGCAAGGCCGGCGACGTACTCCATGCGTCCGTGGCCGAAGGGATGGTCGCAGTCCGGCCGCTTCGCGGCCATGCGGAATCCCACCAGCGTTATAACCGAGCTGGCCGCGTCGGACAGGTTGTTGAGCGCGTCGGCCCTTATCGCCACGGAGCCGGAGAGGTACCCCGCGAAAAGCTTGAGCGCGAACAGCATAAGGTTCAGCGCAATTCCCAGCGCGCCGCACAGCATTCCCCACGCCCCGCGCACCCGCGCGTCGGAGACATTTTCGCGGTCCTTTATAAAAATTTTTGACAAAAGCGAGAGCATTGCCGCACCTCCGGCGCCATACGGGATATGTTCTAAGCATCACGGACATTATATTCATGCCCCGCACATTTTGTGAACGGCGCATTAAATTATTATTATATAGACGCAGTGGAAAAAATGCAAGAGCGGAATTTTACTATGGAGTGTCCGCTGAGAAGATTTATTCGCGGTTTCCCCCGCCTTCGGCGGGGGAAACCCGATAAAAACTCTGCGGTTGGGACACTCCCATTTCACTATCCGAGGAGGAATATATAAACATGATTGATTTGCAAAGCAAAAGCATCTGCCCTTCGCTTGAAGAAATCAGCGACTACGTCGGGAATCCTGTTTTCATGCAGCTTTGCCTGGAAATCAGGAGCACATATAACTGCGTAGAAAAAATAGAGTACAGCTCATGCAGCCTGGAAAAGGGCTGGAACGTCAAGTTCAAAAAAGCGGGCAAGGCGTTATGTACCATATATCCGAAAGAGCGTTATTTTACGGTTATGGTTGTTGTCGGACAAAAGCAAAAAGCATTCGTTGAGGCAATGCTGCCGGAATGCACGCTCCAGCTTCGCGAGATATATGACAATACGCGGGAGTGGAATGGACAGCGATGGCTGATGCTTGACATAGAGGATAAGGACAGCTTATATAATGACCTTCTGAGCCTGATTCAAATACGCAGAAGCAGTTGAATTCAGAACCTGCATTCACAGTCCCCGTCGTAACAACGGACGGATTTTGCCGCAGGCTCGGGGACAAGCTAAAATCCTTGACTATCAGCTTTAATAAAGGTAAAATATAATGAAAGATTTTCAGCGAGGGGGCCTTGGCTTGGACTCGGAAAAACTCTCCCACGCATATATCGTCGCCGGTCCCGCCGGTCCCGCGCTTGAAAAAGCGCGCTCGCTCGCCGCGCGTATGCTGTGCTCATCGGCGCAGGACCGCCCCTGCGGAGTGTGCCGCGACTGCGTAAAGCTTGCCCACGGAACGCACCCCGACTTCATCACAATCCGGCGCCAGACCGACTCCGCCGGCAGGCCCCGGCGCGAAATATACGTCGAGCAGGTGCGCGAGATAGTTGACAGCGCGTATATTCTCCCGAACGAGGCGGCAAAAAAGGTCTATGTGATAACGGATGCGGACGCCATGAACGCCAGCGCCCAGAACGCCCTTTTGAAGCTGCTGGAGGAGCCTCCCGACTTCGTCGCGCTGCTTCTGCTGTGCGAAAATATCGACGCGCTGCTGGAAACGGTGCGCTCGCGCTGCGCCGTCGTCCGTGTGACGGGGCCTGACGGACGCGAGC
>CATJWA010000220.1 GCA_949744025.1 uncultured Eubacteriales bacterium | reverse complement strand
CTCCAGCCTGCCGCAGTCCCGACAGCAATAAATGTCCACTGGCATAGCGCCGGCGAGCAGATTGCCAAGGTCTCCGATAATCCAGCCGGTTTTGCCCAGCTGGATGTTTTCACTCATGACAAAGCCCATGTCCCCGCCGCAGCGCAGACACTTAAGCTCGCGCTCCACGGTTTATTTCGCCGTGACCTTGCGCAGGCGCGCGTAGCGGGGCAGGGAGTGCTCCAGAGGAAGCTCCGGCTGACCCTGGATAAGCGGCAGCGCGTAGTCAACAAAGTCGGCGGTGACGTTGTTGCCCTCGGGAGTAATCCACTCCAGCGGGACCTTCTTCTCAAAGTTCGCGACCTTCTCCAGAGGAAGCAGCTCAGTTTCACAGGTGTACTTGCCTCCCTCGCGGCTGCACTTGAAAGCGACCATCTTGTCCGTGTCGCCCGCGGCAGCGGCCTCGACGGCGGTGCGTCCGGCAAGCTCGGCTTCCTCAAGGTCGGTCTTGGAGGCCAGATGCGCGCCGCAGCGCTGCAAAAGGCTCAGCTCAATGGCGCGGACCTTAGCGCCGGTGCGCTGCTTGAGAGCCTCGGACAGCTTCACGGCCAGACCGCCGAGCTGCGCGTGACCAAAGCCGTCGGTCGCGCTCGTCTCCGCCTCGGACACAAAGCGGCCGTCGGCATAGTGGATGCCCTCAGACACGGCGATGAACACCTTTTTCTTCTCGTTGTAGATTTTCTCCACGTCGGCGTAGAATTTGTCGAGGTCAAAGTCTACCTCAGGCAGATACACCAGGTCGGGTCCCGCGCCGAAATGCGTGGCGAGAGAGGCGGCGGCGGCCAGCCAGCCGGCGTGCCGGCCCATGATTTCCATGACGGTTATCTGGGAGTTGTCGTACACCGTGGCGTCCTTGGCAACCTCCATGCAGGAGGTGGCGATGTACTTTGCCGCGCTGGCGTAGCCCGGGCAGTGGTCAGTGCCGAACAGGTCGTTGTCTATGGTCTTGGGGATACCCATCACGCGGCAGTCATAGCCGACGCGCTGCATGTACTTGGAAATTTTGTTGCAGGTGTCCATGGAGTCGTTGCCGCCGTTGTAGAAGAAGTAGCGCACATCGTACTTCCTGAAAATCTCGAGTATGCGCTTATAGTCGGTGTCGTCAACATCGGGGTCCTTCATCTTGTAGCGGCAAGAGCCGAGCTCGGACGAAGGGGTGTTGCGCAGCAGCTTCAGCTCTGCGGGGTCCTCCTCGTCCATGATGTAGAGCACGTCGTCGAGCACTCCGCGGATACCGTGGGCCGCGCCGTACACCTTTGTGATTACGTCGCTGTCCAGTCCCGCGCGAATAGCACCGTAGGCGCTGGCGTTTATAACGGCGGTGGGTCCGCCCGACTGCCCGATTATGCAGGCGCCCTTCAAAACCTTTTCCATGATAGATTACCTCCTGAAAAAATATTTGATGCAATTTGAAGTCAAAGAAAATATACGCTATGTGGTTATTTTAACACAATATAACACATTTGTACAATAACGGTAATAAAAATTTTTGCGAATTAAGGGAAAATGTCTATTTTGACTTTATTTTTTGAAATATTCGTGGTAAAATAGCCGCAATGGCATTAAACACCATTTTGTACAGCAATTTCCAAACACTAATATAATACATGGAGGTAATTGAGTCAATGGCAATCGTAACTTCTAAAGAAATGTTTGAAAAGGCCTACAAGGGCGGCTACGCCATCGGAGCGTTCAATGTCAACAACATGGAGATTATCCAGGGTATAACCGAGGCCGCCATGGAAGAACGCGCTCCGCTGATTCTCCAGGTGTCCAAGGGCGCGCGCTCATACGCCAAGCATGTCTATCTCATGAAGCTTATCGAGGCCGCTGTGCAGGACGCCGAGCAGAGCGCCGGCTTTGACCTGCCCATATGCGTCCACCTTGACCACGGCGACAGCTTCGAGCTGTGCAAGTCCTGCATAGACGGCGGCTTCACCTCCGTTATGATAGACGCCTCGTCCAAGCCCTTTGAGGAGAACATAGCCGTGACCAGGCAGGTCGTCGAGTACGCTCATGACCACGGAGTGGTGGTCGAGGCCGAGCTGGGCACCCTTGCCGGAATAGAGGACGAGGTAAACGTTTCGGCCGAGGATTCCTCCTACACCCGTCCCGAGGATGTGCAGGAGTTTGTCGAGCGCACCGGCTGCGACTCCTTGGCAATCGCAATAGGCACCAGCCACGGGGCATACAAATTTAAGCCCGGCACAAAGCCGCAGCTGCGCTTTGACATTCTTGAGGACGTGTCACGCCGTCTGCCCGGCTTCCCGATAGTGCTGCATGGTTCGTCCTCCGTGCCGCAGGAGTTTGTGGAGAGGATAAACAAGTACGGCGGAAATATGCCCGGCGCTGTCGGTGTTCCCGAGGAGCAACTTCGCAAGGCTGCGGAGATGTCCGTGTGCAAGATAAACATCGATTCCGACCTGCGTCTGGCAATGACCGCGACGATACGCCAGTATTTCAGCGAGCATCCCGACCATTTCGATCCGCGTCAGTATCTTAAGCCTGCGCGCGAGAACATAAAGGCTATGGTCAAGCACAAGCTCATAAATGTGCTTGGCTGCAATGGCAAGGCCTGATATTTTTTGCAGTAAGATCAGGCCCTTTGCGAATGAAAAAGAGGTCCATAACGGACCTCTTTTTCATTCGCATTTTTCAGGCTCAATCCAATTAGAGATCTTCAAAGGTGAGCACAACGGCGTACACGCAGGCGTAGCTCTCATAGCTATCAAATGAGCGGAAGCTTGACAGCTCAGGCTCAACGGCGGAAATTTCCTCGTCTCCGTAGAGAACGAGCGCGATAGGGAGCTCGGCGTCAAGGCCAGACGTAAGCCGGGCTTCTGGGGCCACGACGCTGATTTTCTTCCCTTTCGCGGCCTCAACGCCGTCAGTGGCGCCAATAGCTGTTCCCAGCCCGGTGGTTTGAGTTTCCAGCACGCCGCCTCCGTAGACGAGCAGCCGTATATCTCCGCCGGTGTCTGCGGCAAAAATAGGCTGTCGGCCGATAATGGTCTGGTAGCTGCGGACAAGCTGCCAATCGCCGTTTTCATACCGCATGATGTCCAGACAGACAACGGAGTTGCCGCGCGGCGGGACGAATGAGTAGGTGAGGATAATGGGAATATATTCCTGACTGAACGAGGTCAGAGCGACGGAGCCCTCGAACGGCTGGGCGCCGCGGCGAGCGTTTTCCGCCGTTATAAGCGCAAAGCCTGAAAGAATAAGTAAGGCTAACAGGATAAATGAGATTGAAAAATCGCGTTTTGAGTTTTTCATTTTGCTCTGTCCTCCGTGAATCATGTGGGCTGGTACGGGATTGTTAGATTCAGTATATCTGCTGCCCGCCGCTTATGGCGTTTTCAAGATATTCGTCAATCCAGCGCGCGGCGCCGGCGCTGTCGCGGGAGAGGATGAGGGAATAGAGCGTGCGCGTGTTGCTCACCAGCGCGTCCACGCCGTAGAGATTGCAGAAGCGTATCCACAGCGTTATTACGGGGGAGCGGAAGGAGTAGTATATCAGCGGCACGATGCTGTTGCCGCCGACAAGCGCCAGCTCGTGCTGGAAACCGAAGGCTGCCTCCGCCGCCTGCTCGAAACTGTGTGAGGAGGTTATCAGGTCAAGCTGCCTGCCGAGACGCTCGAGGGCCTCGTCAGAGGCATAAAGTATAGCCCGCTCAGCCGCTAAGTGCTCCAGAGCGCGGCGCACCTCTAAAATGGAGCGTATCTCGTCGCGCCCAAGCACACCGCCCTTGTACTGCATTATCGCTATGAGTGTGCTGAGATTCCCGTGCCGGCGATAGTCGGCGACGCAGGCGCCCTGGCGAGGGCGCAGCTCAATAAAGCCTTGGGAAGCGAGCTCAACAAGACCACTGTTGACCACTGTGCGGCTGACTTGCATCTGCTCGGCCATGTCCCGCTCGCTGGGCAGCTTCGTACCCACCGGAAGCGTGCCGGAAAGTATCATCCCCTGAAGCTGCTGGATAAACATATCCTTGAGACTGGGAGCAGACAGTTTTGAAAATTCCATTGTTCGCTCTCCTTTTGGTTCTGGTTATACCACATATCACAAGTGTGAGTTTATCATATAAGTTAGCCAAATTCAAGAGTGTAAGAGCGCTAAATTGACAAAATGCTGCTAAAAATTACGGCGTTATTGACAAGCAAAATACTAAATGCTAAAATAATCACAATATCTGGTATGACCAGAAGGAGGGAGCCATACCATGGATGCAGTTAAAATTATAGAGGTAAAGCAAAGCGTTTTTGCCAATAACGACCAGAGGGCGCAGCTTCTGCGCGAGGAACTCAAAAGAAGGGGAATATTTCTGCTCAATCTCATGAGCGCGCCCGGCTCGGGCAAGACGACGACGCTTGCGCGCACCGTGAAGCTGTTGAAGGATGAGCTGAAAATAGGAGTTATGGAGGCGGACATCGACTCGGACGTGGATGCGCGCGTGATGGCGGAGTGCGGCGTGAAGGCCATACAGCTTCATACCGGCGGTATGTGCCACCTTGACGCGGATATGACTCGCCAGGGCCTTGACGAGCTGGTTGCCGGCGACGTGGAGCTGGCGATTTTAGAAAATGTCGGAAACCTTGTCTGCCCCGCGGAGTTTGACACTGGAGCTGTGAAAAACGCGGCCATACTCTCAGTGCCGGAGGGGCATGACAAGCCGCTGAAGTACCCACTCATGTTTCAGGTCTGCGACGTGGTGCTGATAAATAAGATAGACGTGGCACCGTATTTTGACTTTGACATGGAAAAGTGCAGGGAGTATATCCGTATGCGCAACCCAAACGCGGAGGTGATACCCATCTGCGCAAAGACCGGCGAGGGAGTGGACAGGTGGGCCGACTGGCTGCGCGAACAGGTTGCGGCCTGGCGCGCCTGAGCCGTCCGGACAGAGAGGAGAATAAAGTATGAGCAAAACCAATTTCCCGCTCGACGAGAGCAAGCTGTCATTTGAAATACCGCGTACCGACAAGCCGAGGGAGAAAATAGTCAAGCTTGGCAAAATGATAACTGACCGCGTGCCCGCTAAGCTTCATGGTGTGACCGGCGACGACCCTGAATACTGGGGCCTTGCCGGCGTTGTAAGCGACGAAATGGCCGACGTTGCGCTGAAAATGAAGGTGCGCCAGCCGAAGACCTTCGAGCAGATTCAAAAGCTCACCGGCATGGAGCCTGAGAAGCTGCAGAAGCTGCTCGATGAGATGAGCTGGATTGGCCTTATCGAGTACAACTGGGAGAATCTTGACGGCAAGAACCCGAAGCACGAGAAGCGCTACATACTTCCCATGTTTGTGCCAGGCAGCGCGGAATTTTTCAATATGCGCCGCTCCCAGATAGACGAAAACCCCGAGGTCACGGCCTTTTTCG
>CATJWA010000219.1 GCA_949744025.1 uncultured Eubacteriales bacterium | reverse complement strand
GACTGGCTGCTGCTGGCAGATGAGGTTCAAACCGGAGTCGGACGGACCGGTACACTTTTCGCTTTCCAGCAGTACGGTATTTTGCCGGACGTTGTGTCCTTTGCCAAGGGCATTGCCGGCGGTCTGCCCATGAGCGGTATTTTAGCAAACGAGAAGTGCCGGGACGTGCTTGTCCCCGGCACCCACGCAACGACCTTCGGAGGCAACCCCGTCTGCGCCGCGGCGGCTCTGGCTGTTCAGGAGACGCTCAGCGACGGCTTTCTTGAGGAGGTTCGGGAAAAGGGAGAGTATCTGCGGCGCGGAATTGAGGCGCTTGACCTTCCCTGCCTCGGCAAGACCCGCGGTATGGGGCTTATGATTGGAGTGGACGTACGCGGGGGGCGGACAAATAAGGAGCTGGCGGACCGTCTTATTGAAAACGGCCTGCTGATTCTCACCGCGGGCGCCGGACTGCGCCTGCTGCCGCCGCTGGTAATCTCGTATGAGGAGATGGACAGGGGACTGGAGATTATGAAAAAAGCTTTAGCATGAAAGGAAGGTATACGCTGTGAAGCAAAAGCATTTCTTAAAGCTGCTGGACTTTACACCGGAGGAAATACAGCATTTTATTGACATCGCCGCTGAGCTGAAGGCCAAAAAGAAGGCCGGCGTCCCCCACAGGTACCTTGAGGGCAAAAATGTCGCGCTGATATTTGAAAAGACCTCCACGCGCACCCGCTGCGCCTTTGAGGTCGCGGCTCGGGACCTCGGAATGGGCAGCACCTACCTCGGTCCCACGGGCTCGCAGATAGGAGTGAAGGAGTCCATCGCCGACACCGCGCGCGTGCTCGGCAGAGTGTACGACGGCATTGAGTACCGAGGCTTCGGGCAGGAGATTGTCGAGGAGCTGGCGCAGTACGCCGGCGTGCCTGTATTCAACGGCCTGACGAACGAATTTCACCCCACGCAGATTTTAGCGGATTTTCTCACAATTCAGGAGCATTTCGGGACGCTGCGCGGCGTAAAGCTCGTCTACCTCGGCGACGCGCGCTTCAATATGGGCAATTCGCTGATGGTCGGCTGTGCGAAAATGGGGATGCGCTTCGTCGCCTGCGCGCCCGAGGAGTACATGCCGGACGCCGCGCTGGTCGAGACCTGTAAGAAAATTGCCGCGGAGACCGGCGCGGCGCTTGAGTTTATCACGGATCCGCTCACGGCGGTTAAGGGCGCGGACGTGCTCTACACCGACGTGTGGGTTTCCATGGGCGAGCCGGCCGAGGTGTGGGCCGAGCGCATTGCCGCGCTGGGGCCCTACCAGGTGACGCAGGAGCTTATGGACGCGGCGGGCGGGCAGTGCCGCTTCATGCACTGTCTGCCGGCCTACCACGACCACAGGACCCAGGTCGGCAAAGAGATGGGCGAGCGCTTCGGCAGAGCTGCCATGGAGGTTACGGACGAGGTGTTCGAGTCCGGGCGCTCCATCGTCTTTGACGAGGCGGAAAACCGGATGCACACAATCAAGGCGGTTATGTACGAGCTTTTGAAATAAATAACAACGGCGGCTCTGCGGCCGCCGTTGCTATTTATTCTCCACGGCGCGTATCACGGCGTCGAGCAGCCTGGGCTTCTGCCATTCGGGGCAGTCGAGCCTTTGAATGTACTCGATGACCATGTCCGCGTGTATTTCCGCTGCCAGCTGGGAGAGACGGCGCGCCTGCTCCCGCGTTTCGGGAGCGTGTATAAGCACATCCGCCGCGGCGCTTTTTCTTCCCATGCTTCAAGCCTCCCCTGTGACTTATTCTATGACGGAGGAAGCGCGGGGTATTACCATCCGTGAGAGGATAGCATTTTCTATGCATCTGCTCACATAAGTCGCCAGCCTGACGTTCTTGTCCGGCCGGTAGGTGGACACTCCTTTTATCAGCCCGATGGTGCCGATGGAAATCAGGTCGTCCTGCTCGGCGGTCTGGGTGTAGTATTTTTTGATAATGTGCGCCACGAGGCGCAGGTTGTGCTCTATGAGCATATTCCTCGACTCCAGGTCCCCGTGGTTTACCCACGCCTCTACATATTTTTTCTCCTCCTGTGCCGACAGCGGCTTCGGAAACGAGCCCGAGGGACCGTTTCCGAGCCGCAGCATGATGAACGCGTTGCTGACAAGCAGCATGAATGCCGAACATAACATAGATTACCTCCGCTTTTTCTCCGCTGCGCGGCCTGTTCGCTTTTCAGACAGCACACGAGCGGAAACAAATCAATACGGCATATTATATTCTCAGCGTGCAAGTACAAATGTGCTCCGGCGGACATATAGTGAGATTTTTTGCGCTTTATTTATTGACTTTGCGGGTCTGATATGTATAATAAAGCATGTACTTCTCTTTGTCTGATACTGTAATGTATATAATCGTGCATTCACTCGTCTTCCAAATGAGGAGATGAGTTTTTTCTTTTCAAGAGCGCCCTTCCGAAAAATTCATACCGTCTAAAGGAGAAACCATGAAAGTTATAGACATAATAAACGGAAAAAAGCCCTCCCTGTCCTTCGAGGTATTTCCGCCTAAGACAAGCGACACCTTTGAGTCCATACGCTCTGCAACCGAGCAGATTGCCAGGCTGTCCCCCAGCTACATGAGCGTGACCTACGGCGCCGGCGGAGGCACGAGCGAGTACACCGTGTCCATCGCGGCCAACCTCCAGAAAAATTTCGGCGTAAACACCGTGGCGCACTTAAGCTGCATCTCCTCCACACGTGAGGGCGTGGCAAAGCAGCTTCGGGCCATAAAGGACGCGGGACTTGAGAACATTCTCGCTCTGCGCGGCGACATCCCCGCCGGTCAGAAGCTGGACACCCCCTACCGCTACGCCAGCGACCTCATACCCGAAATACGCGCCGCCGGCGACTTCTGCATCGGCGCGGCCTGTTACCCCGAGGGGCACCCAGAGTCCGACACACAGATGGAGGATATACGCCACCTCAGAGAGAAGGTTGACGCCGGCTGCCAGTATCTGGTCACGCAGATGTTTTTCGACAACAACATTTTTTACAACTTCCTGTACAAGGTCCGCGACGCGGGCATCAGCGTTCCGGTGATTCCCGGCATCATGCCCGTGACCAACGCCGCGCAGCTCAAAAACATCATCCGCCTGTCCGGCTCGAACATACCCGCGCGCTTCCGCTATATTGTTGACCGCTACGGCTCCAACCCCGCGGCCATGCGCCAGGCAGGCATAGCCTACACCACCGAGCAGATAATCGACCTGTACGCAAACGGGCTCAACGCCGTGCATGTCTACTCCATGAACAAGGCCGACGTAGCTCAGCAGATTCAGTCCAACATCTCGGAAATACTCAAATGATTGAACAGTTTTCCGCCGAAAACGTGATAATCCCGCCGTCCGAGGTACTGCGCTGCCTCGGCTACGGCCGCTCGCGGCCCGACGCGGGGGTCAGCGGCATGCTCAAAAGCTGCATAGACGAATTTCAGTCCATAGCCTCATACCGGGCCTGCCGGCTGCTTGCCGATGTCTCGCTTGAGGAGGGGGCCGTTGTTTTGGAGGGACTGAGAATCGAAAGCCGCAGGCTGCGCCGAAGTCTGGACGGCTGCGGCAGGGCTATTATCTTCGCCGCAACAGCCGGAGTGCAGCCTGACCGTATGGTTGAGCGCTACCGTCT
>CATJWA010000218.1 GCA_949744025.1 uncultured Eubacteriales bacterium | reverse complement strand
GCGCCGCCTGCTCGGCGAGGTCATCGGCCTGACGCTCCGGCGCGACGAGGCGGCAAGGGCCACGCTCGACGGTATTCAGGCGCAGAGCGAGGCCCTGCAGCGGGAAAAGGCGCAGCTGCTGGCCGGTCACGGGCTCGGCGCGGACTGTCTTGACGAGATTTACTCCTGTCCGAAGTGCCGGGACAGGGGCTTTGGCGCGGACGGGACGCCCTGCTCCTGCCTGCTGGAGCTGTACAGGCGCGAGCAGGCGCGGGAGCTGTCCTCGCTGCTGAAATTGGGCGCGGACGATTTTTCGCAGTTTGACCTGAACTACTATTCCGCCGCGGTTGACCCGAGATACGGCATGTCCCCGCGCGAGGCGATGGGCATGGTGCTCAGCGCCTGCCGGCAGTACGCGGACGATTTCGGGTCCGGCTCGCGCAGCCTGCTGCTGCGCGGCGGCACGGGGCTGGGCAAGACCTTTTTGTCTGCCTGCATTGCCCGTCAGGCCGCGGACAGCGGCTTTTCCGTGGTGTACGAGACCGCGGTCGCCGCTTTCGAGGCCTTTGAGACAAGCAAGTTCCACCGCGACGGTCCCGGGGGGGACGCGGCGGCGGAAAAATGCTCACGGATACTGTCCTGCGAGCTGATGATTTTGGACGACCTCGGCACGGAGATGACCACGCAGTTTACGCAAAGCGCGCTTTACACCGTAGTCAACACCCGGCTGTGCGCCTCGCGGCCGACGATAATCAGCACCAACCTCTCCGCCGACGAGATGGCGGCAAGGTACAGCGCGCAGATTATCTCGCGCATTGACGGCGAGTATGACACCCTGCTGTTCTTGGGCAGGGACGTCAGGGCTGTGAAGAAGGAGCGCCGGTATCAGTAAAAAGCCTCGCAGATATTAGAATTTGTTAGCGGCTATGCCGCTTACAAATTCTTTATGCAAAGCTTTCGCGCCCGCAGGCGCGAATAAATCAAATCTGTTTTTTGTCAGGACATGTGCCTGACAAAAAACACTCTGCGCGGAGCGTGCGTTGAACCCTTTGACGCCGGAGGCGGCAAAGGGTGAGGCGCGAAGCGCAGCGAAGCCCCCTCATTTGTAAGCGGCTTCGCCGCTTACAAATGATAATAGAGTATTCCCAGTGTTCCCGGGCCGCAGTGGCTGGAGACGGTGCAGCCGGCGCGGGGGTGGAGGACCTCCCTGAAGGGCTGGTATTTCAGGACCTCGCGCTCGACAAGGGAGCGGGTTTCGTCGCCGATGCCGCCGGAGTCGGTGATGAATACGCGGCGGGTGTCGATATCTTCGCGGTTTTCCAGCCGGACGCGGACGTAATCCGTCAGGCACTTTTCCATGCTGCCGCGGAATTTCCTTCCGACACCCATCCGGCCGTTTCTGACCTCAATGCAGGGTTTTAAAGACAGCAGGTTGGCGCCCATTGCCGCCAGAGCGGAGCAGCGTCCTCCGCGGCGGAGATAGGCTAAGGTGTCCACCACGAAGCTGACGTCCAGCTTCTCGCGGCGGCGCTCAAGCTCGGCGCTTATCTCCGCGCCGGACATGCCCTGTCCCGCCAGCTCCGCCGCATCAAGGACAAGGTGGCCGATGCCGGTGGAGAGATTGCGGGAGTCCACGGGGTAGACGTGTCCGAGCTCCCTTGCCGCGATGCAGGCGTTCTGCCAGCAGGCGGACATGTCGGAGGAAATGTGGAGATGCACTATCTCGTCGCACTTCTCAAGGCGTTTGGAGAAAAAATCGAGATAGTCGGCAACGGACACGGCGGCTGTGGAGCATATTTCGCCTCCCGCGGACACGTGGGAATATATGTCCTCGGGCTGTATCTCCAAGCCGTCGGCGAAGGATTTTCCGTTCTTGATAATGTAGAGCGGGGTTATGGCTATGTCATATTTGTCTGTGAGCTCCCGCGTCAAATCGCAGGTGCTGTCTGCCGATACGCTGACCTTCACGGTCCCGCCTCCTTTGAATGTGTTGAAAAAGTGGCTTCGCTGCGCTGAAGCGCCTGCGCCCGAGCCGCCGGGGGCGGCGACAAAGTGCCCTTGGGGTACGGGCGCGAACAGCTCTGCATCAGGAATTTGCAGGCGGCATAGCCGCTGACAAATTCTAAGATCTGCGAGGCTTTTTTGACAGTTTTTTAAGATAAAAATTTTTCCTTAAGTATAGCACACCTTTTGCGGAAATTGCTAACAAATGATGAATTAATGAATTTTGGATGGTTGCATGGTGGATAAGCCCAAAAAGGTAATAGTGATAAGCGGGCCCACGGCCACGGGCAAGACCGCGCTGGGCGTGGAGCTGTGCCTGCGCCTCGGCGGAGAGGTTATCTCGGCCGACTCCATGCAGGTGTACCGGGGGCTGGACATAGGCACGGCCAAGGTCACTCAGGCGGAAGCGCGCGGCGTGCCCCACCATATGATTGACGTTGCCGGGCCGGGGGAGGATTTTTCCGTCTCGCGCTGGGTGGACATGGCCGCGCACTGCGCGGAGGATATTTTTTCCCGCGGGAAAATTCCCGTCATAGTCGGCGGCACGGGGCTTTACGCGCGCGGCTGTCGGGAGAATACGACGAGCTCGGCGGGGACGCTTTCCGCGAGCGGCTGCGCGCCGTGGACCCGGAAAGGGCCGAAATTCTCCACCCCGCGGACAAAAAGCGGCTTGTGCGCGCCATGGAGGTATACCTGCTCACGGGCGAGACGATAACGGCGCACGACGAGCGCACGAGGGCTCTGCCGCCGCGCTGGCCGTCGGCGCGCTTCGCGCTGAGCTTCGCCGACAGGCAGGCGCTGTACTCAAGAATTGACGCGCGGGTGGACGAAATGATTTCCCGGGGGCTGCTCGGCGAGGTTGAGAGACTGCTCAGAGAGGGAAAAATTTCTTCAAAATCCTCCTCCATGCAGGCAATCGGATACAAAGAGGCTGTAGAATACCTCGAAGGGCGCTGTACGCGGCATCAGGCTGCGGAGAAAATAAAGCTTGCCTCACGGCGCTATGCCAAGCGCCAGCTCACCTGGCTGCGGAGGGACGCGGGAACGGAGTGGATACTCTGGAACGGCGCCCCCGACGCCGGCGGAGGCGCGCGGCGCGTGCTCAGCTCGCTGGAGCGCGGCGGCTTCCCGGGCGCTTAAGCGCGACAGCGGAGGCTCTTAATTAAGACATTTATTTGTAAATTTAGTATGAATCAACAGAAAACGACATTTTTTACGCGGCGGCGCGTCTAAAATAGCATATGCGGGTCAGCTTCCCGCAAAAAACTATTCTAAACCAGCGCCGTTTGTGATAATAT
>CATJWA010000217.1 GCA_949744025.1 uncultured Eubacteriales bacterium | reverse complement strand
AGGCTGAAGTTCGGCCGCGTTTTGCGGCCGAACTTTATTTTGCCGTAAAAAGCCACCGCGGAGCCGCGCGGGCGCGGGGTTTACAACAAGGACAGAAATTCTTAAAATGCTCAGGCAAATTTTGTTGTCATTTACAACAAAATTTGCCTTAACATTTTTGCCAAAACGTGTATAATAAAAAAGATATTGCACGAAAATCCTGCTTTGATATATAGGGGGAAAAGGAAATGCATGAGGAAACGCAGGGCGAAAATCCGCTTGGCACGCAGAGCGTCGGATCGCTGATGCTCAAATACGCGATACCGAGCGTGGTGGCCATGCTCGTCAATTCGCTCTACAACATGGTCGACCAGATTTTTATTGGTCAGGGCGTGGGCTATCTGGGCAATGCGGCGACGAACGTGATACTGCCCATGACCATAATTCTGCTGGCCGCGGGGCTGCTTATAGGCGACGGGGCGGCGGCATATATGAGCCTGAGCCTCGGAGCGGGGCACACGGAGGACGCGGCCAGAGGCGTGGGAAGCGCGGTGACGCTCACAGCGGTCTGCGGACTTGCGCTGACGGTGCTGTTCGAGCTGTTTATGCTTCCGGCCTGCCGGCTGTTCGGCTCGACAGAGGCTTCGCTGCCCTACGCGCTGGAGTATGGGCGTATAATTGTGCTGGGCTTTCCGTTTTCGATGATTGACGCGGCCTTCGGCGGAATAATCCGCGCCGACGGCAGGCCGAAGGTGAGCATGGCCGGATTGCTGATAGGCTGCGGGACGAACCTGATTCTCGACCCGATTTTCATTTTCGTGTTCAAATGGGGCGTCGCCGGCGCAGCTTGGGCCACGATTATAGGGCAGATACTCAACGCGGTGTACTTCGCCGTGTGCGCGGCGCACTTTAAGAGCATCCGTCTTGAGCGGCGGCACCTGCGTCCGAGCCTGCCGGTGGTAAAAAGAGTGCTGAGTCTGGGCGCGTCGAGCTTCATTACGCAGGCGGCGTCGGTGCTGGTTATCGCGATTATGAACAACTGCCTTGTAAAATACGGGGCGGTGTCGAAGTACGGCGCTGACATCCCGCTCGCGGCGCTGGGAATAACAATGAAGGTCGGACAACTGCTTATAGGCGTCGCCATAGGCATTGCCACGGGCATACAGCCCATTTTTGGCTTCAACTACGGCAGCCGCCGGTACGACAGGGTGAAAAAGACATTTTTTCTCGCTCTGACGAGCTGCATGCTCATTCTCGTTGCTGCTTTTTTCATATTCCAGCTTTTCCCTGAGCAGATAATCTCGGTGTTCGGGCAGGAGTCGGAGCTGTACATGGAATTCGCGGTCAAATGCATGAGGATATACATGCTCGCCTGCTTTATGATAGGTGCAGGCGTGGTCACGGGTATCTTTTTCCAGGCGATAGGCCGGCCGGTGATGGCCGCGGTGCTGTCACTGTCGAGGCAGATTATATTCCTGATTCCGGCGATACTCATTTTTGCCCACTTCATGGGCGTGGAGGGCATATTGTGGTCAGGAGCCTTTTCCGACGCGGTGTCGGGGGTAATGTGCCTTGCCGCCGCGGCGCTGTCGTGGAAGAAAATTTTCGCGGAAGCGTAAAAGTCAGACCACCCGTGAAACGGGAGCCCTCCACGCATAGCGTGGAGGGCTGAGTAAGCTGACGTTAGTTTCGCAAGAAGTGTTTTTTTCGGCGGCGGAGCTAAAATGTGCCTCCCGTTTGTAAGCGGCAGAGCCGCTGACAAATTCTAATATCCGCGAGGTTTTTATTTTTCCTTGTAGTAGAGCATGCAATGACAGTAGCCCTCAAAATCGGGGTCGGCAATCTGCTCTCGGAACTCGCGGCAGACGCATTTGGTATCCTCTGTCTCCTCCATGCGACAGGGACAGTATCCACCCTTCTTTTCAAGGCCCTCGCGCACGGTGCGCACTACATCGGAGTTGTCGTTAAGTCTTACTTTCATTTCAAAAACCACCTGTGAATTTTTTTCTTGACAATAATCAGTATCCGTCGGATAATAATATATAAATAGATTATACTCCATTCAAAGAGTTTTTTTAAGCCCTTTGTGAAATTTTTTTGTCCTGCACAGAATAAGATGCCAAACTAAAGAAAAGAGGTTAAGACAATGTCGGTTAAACAGTTGACCAGTGCAAGCTTTGACGAAGTGGTGAACGGGAGCGACGTTCCGGTGCTGATAGATTTTTACGCGACCTGGTGCGGCCCCTGCAAGATGCTCTCCCCGATAATTGAGGAGATAGGCAGTGAAATGGGAGACAGGCTCACGGTTTGCAGTGTGGACGTGGACAGGGAAAATGCGCTGGCGATGCGCTTTGGAATCTCCGCGGTGCCCACACTGATTGTAATGAAAAACGGTGAGGTCACCAACATGTCCGCCGGTTACATGCCGAAGGACCGTGTGCTGGCGATGATATAACAGAGTGAGGCCACCCAAAGGGCGGCCTCACTCTGTTATGGTTAAGCTTTCAGGCATGACATTGCAAGGTGCCTTGACTCAGTGGTCATATTTTCGCGCTAAGAAGAAGTCCCAGCAGCCGAAGCTGGCAGGTGTTTTCGGCTGAAAATTTCTGCCCCCTGTGTCTCCGAGGCTGAGCTGCGGGGACTTTTTCTCGGAAAAGCATCATTTTTGCAAAACTTTGTAACCTGATGTTGACAAAAACAGCTCGATGTGTTACAATCTGGTAACAAAAATAAGAATGGAGGGATATGTTTGGCAGCAAAAGCAACGCTGAAATACAAGGGCTATCCTCTGCGCAGGAAGGACAACCTGATATATTTCGGCAGCATGTCGGATAAGTACATCATAATGCTTCAGATACTCGGTACGAAAAAGGTCAAGGACATGGACGTGGCGACTAAGGTATCTGTGCAGCTTCAGCTCACGGACCCGGACATAAAAAGCCGCGACCGTGTGGTGAAGAAAAGCGAGAAGGACAGTCTGTACGCGGCCATGGACGTGGCGTCCGTGTGGCTGGACAGGGCCCTGAACCAGAGACAATAAACATTTTACGCCGCTTGATGGCGTGACGGCCTTTAAGCGGCGGCGGAAAGGCAGTATCGGGATAAAGAAATGAAAAACTCAATAACAAAAACACTTGCGCTGTGTCTTGCCGCAGCCTGTCTGCTTGCCGTGCCTGCGTCGGCGGACACGATAGGCGGCGGCACAATCAGCGCCGACGCGCTGAATCTGCGCACGGAGGCGAGCCTGACCGCCCCGGTAAAGCTGCTTGTGCCGGGCGGGGCGTTCGTGCTCGTGGAGGAGCAGAAAAACGGCTGGACAAAAATCGTTTATGAGGGAACCGCCGGATATGTTTCCTCGCAGTATGTAAGCTATGCCGAGAGCGCGGAGGGCCAGTACGGCTTTGCCGCGGAGGTGACAGGCACGGACGTGCGTATGCGCAGCGGCCCGTCCACCTCTGACAATGTTATAGGCAATTTTGACGAGGGCGAGCGGCTGTCGGTGCTCGGCGTGTCCGGAAGCTGGCTGAAGGTTGCGACCGAAAGCGGAGCGAGCGGCTACATACGCAGCGACCTGCTCAAATACTCGGCCGGCTCCGGTGAGAGCACGAGTGCGGGAGAGAACACGCCTGCCTATGTCAATCCCGCCACGCTCGGCGAGCAGATAGTGGCCACAGCAAAGGAATATTTAGATTACCGCTATGTATGGGGCGGCATGTCCACCGCGGGCTTTGACTGCTCGGGCTTTGTCAACTATGTGTACAAGCAGTACGACTACTCCATGAACCGTGTGGCGCAGAGTATCTACACCAACGACGGCGTAAGTGTGGACATGGACAGCCTCCAGCCGGGGGACCTGCTGTTCTTTGGCTACTCGGGTACAAGCGTGACGCACGTGGGAATGTACATAGGCGACGGCCAGATGATACACGCCAGCTCCTCGGACGGAAAGGTGGTCATAACCGACCTGGAGGGCTACTACTCGCGCAAGTGCGTGGGAGCAAAACGGATCATATAGTAAAAAGGCCGGGGTACCCGGCCTTTTTTACAGATGGGGAGCGAAAAACTGTGGGAAAACGCAAGCTTTTGATCATGGGGATCATGGCGGCGCTCCTTGCAGTGGCTGTGTGCGCCGCGTCGTATCTGCCGCGGCCGGTGCTGAGGGAGCCTGACAATGTGGCGGAGCTATCCGTCAGAATATACATCGACGGCAAGGGTGAGGAAATCGAGGAATACGATGAGCAGGCTGTGCTGGAGTTTTTGACCTCCCTGCGCAAGCAGCGCACGGCCCCGAGAGCCTATCAGTATGGAGAGCTTGCCGTGAGGATCGACTTTTTCGGGAGCGAGGGCGATGTGGTGATGCTGTTTGATGACGCCGAGCAAAGCTGCTGTGCCGATTACTACAGGATCCTTGACGCCGGTGAAGCCTTTGCGGAGATCTGCGCTATATTGAACATCGACGCCTGAAGCTCACAGGCCGCCCTTTCGGGCGGCCTGTGAGCTTTCACGCAAACATCGGCGTGGACAGATAGCGGTCGCCCGTGTCGGGAAGGATAACAACGATGTGCTTTCCCTCGTTCTCGGGCCGGCGGGCGAGCTCGACCGCGGCGTGGACCGCCGCGCCGGAGGAGATGCCCACGAGTATGCCCTCACGGCGGCCAAAGCGCCTGCCGGCTTCAAAGGCGTCCTCATCGGACACGGTGATGATCTCATCATAAATCCCAGTGTCAAGCACCTCGGGGACAAAGTTTGCGCCGATTCCCTGTATTCCGTGGGGTCCGGCAGTTCCCGCGGAGAGCAGCGGCGAGGACGCGGGCTCCACGGCCACGACCTTGAGCGAGGGGTTTTTCTCCTTGAGATATCGGCCAACTCCGGTTATCGTGCCGCCGGTGCCTACGCCGGCGACGAAGAAATCGACCGCGCCGTCGGTGTCCTGCCATATTTCGGGGCCAGTGGTGTCATAGTGGGCCTGGGAGTTGGCGGGATTTACGAACTGGCCGGGTATGAAGGCGCCCTCTGTCTCGCGCGCAAGCTCCTCGGCCTTGGCTACGGCGCCGCTCATGCCCTTTGCTCCCTCGGTAAGCACAAGCTCGGCGCCATAGGCCCTCATGAGCTGGCGGCGCTCGGCGGACATGGTTTCAGGCATGACGATGACGGCGCGGTAGCCCCGCGCGGCGGCGACGGAGGCCAGACCGATGCCAGTGTTGCCGCTTGTCGGCTCGATTATCACGGAGCCGGGACGCAGCAGGCCCTTTTTCTCGGCGTCGTCAAGCATGGCCTTGGCCACGCGGTCCTTGACGCTGCCGGCGGGGTTGAGGTATTCAAGCTTGGCATATATTTTTGCCTTGAGCCCAAGGCCTTCTTCGATGTGAGTGAGCTCAAGCAGGGGCGTTTTGCCTATGAGCTGCTCGGCGGAGGTATAAATGTTTGGCATAGTTTTTCTCCTTCGATTTATAGATTGTGTTAAAGAGACATTTAAGCGCTTTTTATGCTATAATAGTGCTGTGTGATGTATATGTCAACAGCCCGATGGGCTTATTGTGGAGGTTTTGGAAAATGCTGCCGTATATTGATATGCACTGTGACACGCTGGGCGTCTGCCTGCGCGGGGAGAGCGACATTTTCGAGCTTGAGGACACAATGCTGGACGTAAAGCGCATGATGCGGGCGGGACAGGCGGCGCAGTTTTTCGCGGTGTTTTTCCGTCCGGAGGGAGAGCGGCTGCCAAACGGCGCGCCCATACCGGCGGACGATGAGTTTTTTCAGCTGCACCGCTCCCTGCTGCTCGGCAGCATAGCTGCGCACGGCGAAAGCTTTGCTGTGGCACGAAGCGCCGCTGATATCGCTCAAAATCTCGCATGCGGCAAGGTCTCGGCCCTGCTCACGCTCGAGGACGGCAGGGCCGTCAGGGGTGAGCTTGAGCGTATACGCCGTTTTTATGAGCGGGATGTGCGAGTGATAACGCTGACGTGGAACGGAGAAAACTGCTTCGGAAGCCCAAATTCGGAGGACGCGCGGGTGATGAACTCGGGGCTGACGGTGTTCGGTAAGCAGGCGGTGGAGTACATGAACGAGCTGGGTATGCTCGTTGACGTATCCCACCTGTCCGACGGCGGCTTCTGGGACGTCGCGCGCATAAGCCGGAGGCCCTTCGCCGCGACGCACTCAAACTGCAGAGCCATCGCGCCGCACCCGCGAAATCTCACGGACGAGATGATACGCGCGCTTGCCGCCAGCGGCGGCGTGGCGGGACTGAACTTTTATCCGCCGTTTCTCAGCCCAGACACGGATGCACGGCGCAGCAGGGTGGAGGACATGTGCCGGCATGTACTGCACCTGCTCGATGTGGGCGGCGAGGACTGCATCGCGCTCGGCAGTGATTTTGACGGGATACACGGCGAGCTTGAAATAGGCTCGCCGGAGGATATGCACCTGCTGCTTGACGCTCTGGCAAGGGCGGGACTGAGCGCGCGGCAGCTTGAGAAGTTTGCGTATGGAAATGTTCTGCGTGTGCTGGGGGATTGCCTGTGAGGCATATTATGAGCAATTTGGACAGCCGCTCCTGTCCTCGGCGGGAACGTCAAAGCTGAAGGGCAGGCCGTTTTTATTGCAGTAGTCCTTCACCGCGGCCCTGACAGCCTGCTCGGCGAGAACGGAGCAGTGCAGTTTGTTTTCCGGCAGGCCGTCGAGTGCCTCGACAACGGCGCGGTTGCTTAGCTTCAGAGCCTCCGAGACGGGTTTGCCCTTTATCAGCTCCGTGGCCATTGATGAGGTGGCTATGGCGCTGCCGCAGCCGAAGGTGTTAAATTTTGCGTCAGTGATAACGCCGGCGTCTACCTTGATATATATTTTCATTATATCTCCGCAGCGGGCGTTGCCAACTTCGCCGACACCGTCGGCGTTGTCCATTTTGCCAATGTTGCGGGGATTTCTGAAATGGTCCATTACCTTTTCGCTGTATTGCACTTTGATTCCTCTTTACACACAATGTTTCCTTTTTCCGTTTTCGAGCTCCTCCCAGACGGGAGACATATCACGCAGTCGGGATACGGCTTTTGGAACACAGCTTATAATGTGGTCAATCTCCTCCGGCGTGTTGTATGAGCTCAGCGACAATCTCAGCGAGCCGTGAGCCAGCTCATGGCTCAGACCGAGCGCGAGCAGGACGTGGCTGGGCTCGAGCGAGCCGGAGGTACAGGCGCTGCCGGAGGAGGACGCGATGCCGTATTCGTTGAGCAGGAGCAGCAGGCTCTCACCCTCAATGCCCTCAAAGCACATGTTGAGCGTTCCGGGCAGGCAGCGGCTTTGGCTGCCGTTTATTTTGCTGTGCGGAATTTTGGACAGCGCCCCGGCGAGGCGGCCGCGCAATGCGGAGACGTATACAGCGTTTTTTCCCATATCCGACGCTGCCTCGCGCAGGGCGGCGGCCATGCCGATGATACCGGCGACATTTTCGGTTCCCGCGCGCTTGCCGCGCTCCTGTGCTCCGCCGCGTATAAGCGGCTCAAGCGGAACGCCGCTGCGGACATACAGCGCGCCGACGCCCTTTGGCCCGTGAAATTTGTGCGCGGACATGGACATAAGGTCAATATTCATCTCCTCGACATTCACGGGTATGTGCCCCACGGCCTGCACCGCGTCTGTATGAAACAGCACGCCCCGCCCGCGGCAAAGAGAGCCTATTTCGGATACGGGCTGTACAGTGCCTATCTCGTTATTGGCGAGCATTACGCTGACCAGCACGGTGTCACCGCGCAGGGCGGCTCTGAGCTCGTCCATGCGGACAAGGCCATCGGAGTGGACGTCCAGAAGCGTGACCTCAAAGCCTTCGGCACTGAGCGCGTCAAGAGTGTGGAGCACCGCATGGTGCTCAAAGGCTGAGGAAATGATGTGCTTTTTACCGCCGCGCGCTCCGGCGTGCGCGGCACTGAGAATGGCCTGATTGTCTGCCTCGCTGCCGCCGGAGGTGAAGTAAATCTCCTGAGGTCGGGCGCCGATTGCCTCCGCCACGGTGCCGCGGGAGGCAGAAAGCTCTCGCGCAGCCTCCTGTCCGAAGCCGTGCAGGCTCGAGGGATTGCCGCATTTTTCACTGAGCCAGGGCAGCATTGCCTCCAGTGCTGCCCTGCTTATAGGCGTGGTAGCGGCGTTGTCAGCGTAAACTCGCATAAAGTCGATCATGTTTCATGTTCCTTTGGTTTTTCTACTGCGGACAGCTTTTCCACATGTGATAAGCGCATTATAAACCTATAAACATTCTATGTCAATAGGTTTAATCAAAAATTTTCCGCGGCTGTTCTATAACAAGAAAGCTGCCGCCTGAGAAGGCGGCAGCTTCTTATTCTTACCTCACGCCGAACAGGAGCTCGCCGTAGGTTGGGCAGGGCCAGTAGTCGGAGGCGGTGAGGGGCTCCATGGCGTCCACGCTCTTGCGCAGGACGTTCATCTCGGGGATTATCACGTCGTGGTAATACTCCGCCAGCGCCTGGGGCTCGGTGACCTTCTTTACTCCCGCCATGCCCTTTTTCAGCTTGTTCAGCGCTGAATAAGCCTTTGTGCACAGCTCGGACAGCTCCGAGACTGTCTCCTGCTCGTAGGTACAGTCTACGTATCCGGAAAGGTCCTTCTTGCGGTTGGCGGCGGCGGCCATGTCGCCGGTGAAGCGGCTGACGGCGGGCAGGAAGTCCTTCGCGGCCATGTCTATCATGGTCAGAGCCTCGATGTTGATAAGCTTGGAGTACTCCTCAACGGCGGTTTCGTAGCGTGAGACGAGCTCGGTGCGGGAATAGACCTTATGGCGGGCATAGAGCTCGATGTTTTTCTCGTCAATCATGTGCGGCAGGCACTCGGGAGTGGAGGCAAAGTTGAGCAGTCCGCGTCTCTCGGCCTCGGTTATCCAGCTCTCGTCATAGCCGTTGCCGTTGAAGATGATGCGCTTATGGGTGTGAATTTCGCGCTTTATTATGTCGTGCAGGGAGCCGCTGAAGTCCTCAGCGCCCTCAAGCTCGTCGGCAAACCGGCGCAGGGAATCGGCCACGGCGGTGTTGAGCACAATATTGCACCGGGCGATGGACACGGCCGAGCCGGGCATACGGAACTCAAACTTGTTGCCCGTGAAAGCAAATGGGGAGGTGCGGTTGCGGTCGGTGGTGTCCTTGGCGAAGCGGGGGATGGAATGCACGCCTATTTTCATGACGGCCTTCTCGCGGCCGACATACTCCTCGTCGGCGTCGATGGCATTCAAAATCTCCTCCAGCTCCTCGCCGAGGAACACGGACACTATGGCCGGCGGGGCCTCGTTGGCGCCAAGGCGGTGGTCGTTGCCGGCGGTGGCCACGGAGATGCGCAGCAGGTCCTGATAGTCGTCCACGGCCTTGATGACCGCGCACAGGAACAGCAGGAACTGGGCGTTCTCATGCGGCGTGTCGCCGGGCTCGAGAAGGTTTACGCCCGCGTCGGTGGACAGGCTCCAGTTGTTGTGCTTGCCGGAGCCGTTGACCCCGTCAAAGGGCTTTTCATGCAGCAGGCAGACGAGGCCGTGGCGCTTGGCTATCTTCTGCATAAGCTCCATTGTAAGCTGGTTGTGGTCGGTGGCAATGTTGGTGGTGGAGAATATGGGGGCCAGCTCATGCTGGGCGGGGGCCACCTCGTTGTGCTGGGTCTTGGCCAGAATGCCCAGCTCCCACAGTTCGTTGTT
>CATJWA010000216.1 GCA_949744025.1 uncultured Eubacteriales bacterium | reverse complement strand
TTCCTCAAGTCCCCTTGGGTCCGGCGCAAACAGATCATCGGACTCACTCCCTTCCTTTAGGAAGTGCGGTGGGAAATTTATATTCAAGCGTCCTGCGGCTACCGCTTACATGGCTGAACAAGCCACATCTCAGTCTCCGCACCGGACGGCTGTTACTCCTTCCTTCTATCACAGACTATACAACAAACCGGCGCTTTTGTCAATTATCTTTTTGCACAATTACAACAAAAGATTTTTTGTGGTATTGCAAAAAACTCGCCGCAGTCAGCCCAGGGAGGCGCGCTCACGCATGAGCTCGGCGGCCAGCTTATGCACGCTCCACCCCGCGTTGGATGGCGTGAGCACGGCCTTGAGCGCGTCCGTGCCGACGCGCGCGGTGCGCATTTCCGTAAGCAGGGAATCAAGCTGACGCTCCGTGAGACGGGCGAAAACGAGCGTTTTTTCCTCCGCCGGCGCGGCGGACGGCGAGGCCCCGGGCAGGCGCTTTTCAACGCCGCACAGCGCGCCTATGGGCTGCGCCTGGTCCTCTGGCGTGACGGCGCGCAGCCTCACTCCCTTGGCGGAGCAGAGCTTTTTCAGCTTTTTGAGCTCCGCGCCGGCAAAATTACAGGCCAGAACGGTCGTATTCATAAATTTTCCTCCAAACCGGGAACTTTTTTGTCCTTTCCCGCGTCTATTTTAACAGTTACATGCACTCATTACAAGCCAAAGTGCAAAGGAGGCAATCAAAATGAAGAAAATAATAGCCATAGCCGTGGTTTTGGGGCTGGCGCTGTGCCTGTGCGCCTGCGCGCACGGCGGCTCGGGGAACGGGCTTTTGTCCGCCGCCTCGCCGGATACCAGCGCGCTGATGCTCTATATCTGTGACAACGGACAGGGCGTTCGCCAGCTTACGATGTACGACAGCGCCGTCGAGCGGGAAATTTTAGATAAGCTGGCCGGAGCCGCGGCAAAGCCCGCGCCGGACTGGACGCCGCGGGATGTTACCATGCCGGTTTACGGCCTTGAGATAGGCAGAAACGACGACGAGCCGGGCTTCCTTCAGGCCGCGTGGTCCAACGGGTATCTGATAATGGCCGACGGCTCGGCCTACGAGTTTGACTTCGACCTCGCCGCGCTGGAGACGGCTTATGACTGGCGCGACCGCGAAACCGGCCTGTCTGTCGGCAGTCTGCCCTGCTCCCGCGCTCTGGCGCAGGACGGCGAGAGCTGGATAAGCTCCATGCTGACGCCCGCGCAGGAATTATCCGCGCCCGTGGGGATAAGCATGACGCTGGACTATCTTGACTGCGCCGACCCCGAAAACCGCCTGATAGCGGTGACTTTTACTAATGCCGGCGACGTGGAGTGGTGCTACGGGACATATTACCACCTCGAGGCGGAGCTTGACGGGGCCTGGTACGCGGTGCCGCCCGAGAGGGAGCGCGCTTTCCCCGACATCGCCATGATTCTCCCCGCAGGGGAGTCGAGGCAGGAGATATACCACACGGCGGCCTACGGCGAGCTGCCGTCGGGGTGCTACCGCATCGCCGTCAAGGGCCTGACGGCGGAGTTTGTCATTCAGGCGTCCTGCATCCCCGAGGGGGACGCTTGATTTTCCCGCGTGTGCGTGGCATAATGGTCAAAAATGCCAGACGGGGGACGGGAGCATGAAGAAAATTCTTGCGGCGACGCTGGCGCTGCTTATGGCCTTGGGCCTGTGCGCCTGCGGGGACGAGAGCACGGGAAACGGGCTGTTTGCCGCCGCCTCGCCGGAGGACAGCGCGCTGATGCTGTATATCTGCGAGGACGGGGAGAGCGTGCGCCGGCTTATGATGCACGACAGCGGCGACAAGCGGGAAATTTTCGACGCTCTCGCGGCAGTCAGCGCGAAGCCCGCCAAACGCTGGACGGCAAGGGACGCGGCAATGCCGGTCTACGCCGTCTGGACCGGAAGAAACGACGGGGAGCCGGGTCCCTTTGAGCTCGCGTGGTCCAACGGATACCTCATTACACCCGACGGCGCGGCTTATAAGTTTGACTTCGACTTCGCCGCGCTGGAGACAGCTTACGACTGGAACGGCCGCGCGGAGACCCTGCCCATCGGACGTCTGCCCTGCTCCCGCGTTTTAGCGCAGGACGGGGAGGGGTGGATACGCTCCATGCTCACTCCGGCCGAGGAGCCCGAGGCACCAGAGGGAATAAGCATGACGCTGGACAGCATACAGCCCGGCGAAATTGCCGTGACCTTCACCAACGACAGCGGCGAGAGGTGGCAGTACGGGGAATTTTACCACCTTGAGGTGCTTCTTGACGGCGCGTGGTACGAGGTGCCGGCTTGGACGGAGATGGACTTTTACGCCGTGGCCTATCTTCTCCACGCGGGAGAGTCCCAGCAGAAGAGCTACAACACGCAGGCCTACGGCGAGCTGCCCGCGGGACGCTACCGCATCGTCGTCGAGTATCTGACGGCGGAGTTTGAGCTTGGAGCCGTCCCGCACTCGGAGAGCACGGGAAACGAGCTGTTTGCCGCCGCGTCTCCGGAGGGCAGCGTGCTGGAGCTGTTTGTCTGCGAGGACGGGGAGGACGTGCGAAGGCTGTCGATGTATGAAACCGAGACGGAGCGGGAAATTCTCGATAAGCTGGCCCGGGTCACGGCAAAGCCGGCGGCACACTGGACGCCGCGGGATGTCACCATGCCGGTTTACGGCATTGAGACAGGGAAAAGCGACGGCGGGCTGGGGTCCTTTGAGCTCGCGTGGTCCGACGGATATCTGATAACGCCCGACGGCTCGGCTTATGAGTTTGATTTCGACTTCGGCGCGCTGGAAGGGGATTACCGGTGGCGCGACTGCGTGGAGGGTTTTGCAATAATCAGGCTGCCCTGCTCTCACGCGCTTTCGCTGTGCGGAGACGAGTGGATAAGCTCCATGCTCACGCCGGCGCAGGAGCTGTCGCCGCCCAAGGGAATAAGCATGACGTTTGACTCCGTTGAAGGTGACGCAATCAACGTGACGCTTCACAACGACAGGAACGCTTTCCCCAACGCCCGCCCCGGCGACAGGCGCGGGGAGTGGAGATACGGGAGGTTCTATCACATTGAGGTACTGCTTGACGGCCGGTGGTATATCCTCCCGAGCTTTGACGGCTATTGCGTCAACGCTATGGCTTACCGCCTGCCCGCCGGCGAGTCCCGGCAGGAGAGCTACTGGATGGAGCCCTACGGCGAGCTGCCGGCGGGGCACTACCGCCTCGTCACTATGGACCTGACGGCGGAGTTTGAGCTCGCGTGAGGGGGATTCCCAAAATATTGACGGGAGGTATTTGTATGAAAACAAAGAGCCTTGCGGCTCTTGCGCTCATCTGTTTGCTGCTGCTTGGCGGCTGCGGGAAGAAGGCGAAAACCTTTGACCTGAGCGGCGCGCAGGCGCTTACCGTCACCTCGGTCAGCGGACAGAAAACCGAGGTCACGGACCCCGAAACGGCGCGGAAAATCTCCGAGAGCATATCCGCGCTTGAGTTTGAGCGCGGAGAGTCGGCCGCGAACGTCAACGGCTTCGGGCCGATAGTCACCTGGTACGGCGCGGACGGCGGCGTTTTGGACGCGGTGTCCGTGATGGACTGGGAAACGGTGATGTACGACGGCTGGTTCTGGACGGCGAAGGGCGGGAATATCGACACCGAGAGCATAAACAGCGTGCTCAAGCCCTGAAATTTCCGCAAACCCCTTTACTTTTCCTATTGATGTGTGATAATATTTGTGCTTGTGCTAAAGGAAAAATGAGGGGAGAACGCAAGTGACAGAGCTGCAAAAGGAAATTGAGAGGCGCAGGACCTTCGCCATAATCTCGCACCCGGACGCGGGCAAGACCACGCTGACGGAAAAGCTGCTGCTGTACGGCGGGGCCATACAGTTGGCCGGCTCGGTCAAGGGCAAGGCCACGGCGCGGCACGCGGTGTCGGACTGGATGGAGCTGGAAAAGCAGAGGGGTATCTCGATTACCTCCTCGGTCATGCAGTTTGAATATGGCGGCCATTGTGTCAACATTCTCGACACCCCTGGGCATCAGGACTTCTCCGAGGACACCTACCGCACGCTCATGGCGGCGGACAGCGCCGTGATGGTAATTGACGCGGCCAAGGGCATAGAGCCGCAGACGCGAAAGCTCTTTAAGATATGCGCCATGCGGCACATTCCCATATTCACCTTCATCAACAAGCTCGACCGCGACGCGCGCAGTCCCTACGAGCTCATGGAGGAGCTGGAAAACGAGTTCGGCATCCTGACCTACCCCATGAACTGGCCCATAGGCTCCGGACGTGATTTTAAAGGCGTGTACGACCGGCAGAAGGGCGAAATTTTAGCCTACAACGAGAGCCACAAGGGGCAGTACCGCATACAGGCCATAGAGTGCCGCCTCGACGACACGGAGAAGCTTGACGAGCTGATAGGCGAAAAGCTGCGGGAGACGCTGGTGGAGGACATCGAGCTGCTCGACGGGGCCAGCAGTGAGTTTGACCTCGGCGAGGTGAGGGCCGGACGGCTCAGCCCCGTGTTTTTCGGCTCGGCGCTTATGAATTTTGGCGTGGAGCAGTTTTTGAACAGCTTTCTTGAGATAACCACGCCTCCGCTGGCGCGCGAGACGGCGGAGGACATAGTGGACCCCTTCGACGAGAGGTTTTCCGCCTTTGTGTTCAAGATTCAGGCCAACATGAACAAGGCCCACCGGGACCGCATCGCTTTCATGCGTATCTGCTCGGGTAAATTCGAGCGGGGCGAGGAGTATTTCCACGTTCAGGGCGGCAAGGCGCTCAAGCTGGCCCAGCCCCAGCAGATGATGGCTCAGGAGCGGGAGATTATCGACACGGCCTACGCTGGGGACATCATCGGCGTATTCGACCCCGGCATCTTCTCGATAGGCGACACGGTGTGCGCAAAGGACATGAAGATACGCTTCGAGGGCATACCCACCTTCGCGCCCGAGCACTTTGCCGCCGTGGAGCGCATCGACACCATGAAGCGCAAGCAGTTTGAAAAGGGCATGACCCAGATTGCCCAGGAGGGCGCCATACAGATGTTCCACGAGCCCTTCACCGGCGTGGAGGAGGTCATTGTCGGCGTCGTGGGCGTATTGCAGTTTGAGGTGCTGGAGTACCGGCTGAAAACCGAGTATGGCGTGGACGTGCGCCGCAGGTCTCTGCCCTACGAGCAGATTCGCTGGATAGTCGGCGGGACGGACCCGAACAGCCTCAACCTCACCAGCGACACCCGCTGGGTGCAGGATTTCAGGGGCAACAACCTGCTGCTGTTCCCCGCCGAGTGGTGCGTCCGCTGGGCCGAGAGCAAGAACCCCGATTTGGTGCTGAGGGAGTTCAGCGAGAACAAATAAAATCCGCAGAAGCCCCCTAAAATAAAAGCATTGGCGTCGGAAAGATGCCAATGCTTTTATTTTACTCTTTTACATGTGTTCTCAGGTATTCCGCCCAGTCGGGGTATTTTTCGGGCTTGAGGTGGATGCCGTCGGTGGAGTCCTCCTCCGTGAGATAACCGTCCTCCCCCGCGAGGGCGGCGCACAAATCAACGTAGTAGCACTGCTTGTCCTGCGCCAGGGCGTACAGCGCGTCGTTATACGCGCCTATGCGCTCCATGTTGAACACATCGCTGCTCTCGGAGCAGGCCTGTGTCACGGGACTGAGGGACATGATGTATATATCCGAGTCCGGCTCGGCCTGACGTATGCTGTCGAGCATGGTGCCGTAAAGCTGGGAGAAATACTCCGGCTCAAAGCCTATCTCGTTTATTCCGAGCAGTATGTATATCTTCTCGTGGTCTGTCTCCGTCATGGCCTCGAGCAGCGTGCCCTTGTCTCCGCTTTCGAGCAGGCTGTTTTGCGTGATGCTCACATTCACTACCGAGGCGCTGGTCGCCGCGTAAAAGCTGGCGTTTTTAATTCCTCCGTAACGGCTCAGCCCGTCAACGAGCGAATTGCCGAAAAAGGCGGCTCCGTCAAAATAGCCGTCGTCCACCGGCTCGCCCGCCGCAAGGTCGGGGCCGTCATACGGTTCCGCCGTGGGCTCTGGGGTGCTTTCCGGCTTCGGCACATCCTCCGGCTCGGGCGGAGCGGGAGTTTCCGGTGCGGGTGAGGGCGTCTGCTCCGCCGAAGCGCCTGTATTGTCGGGCACCGGTGTGGAGGCGGGGGCGGGGAGCATAACCGGCTCGTCCGGCC
>CATJWA010000215.1 GCA_949744025.1 uncultured Eubacteriales bacterium | reverse complement strand
GGCAGCCGGGGAAAAACACATATTCGCATGTCGTTTGTCCCGCCGGCGCGGAGGCGAAAAAACCATCGCGCGAGGCAAAGTCCAGCTCACGCAGCCAGAAATCATGGAAAGCCTCCGGCTCGATGCCCGCGTCTGCCCGAGCGGTGCGCGAGAGCTGGAACAGCTCTCCCATGTTCACTCGCTCGGGGCATGTATCCGTACACTCGGGGCAGAGATTGCAGGAGTACACCTGCCGCGTCATGGTCCGGCCGGCGAGGAAGTGCGGGCCGGAGTCAGCCAGAATTTCCATCGCCATCTGCTGCGGCGGCTTGGGGTATCTGCCCAGCACGGCACACTCGTCCATGCACTTATCACAGCTGCACTGAAAGCAGCGCGACGCCTCCTGTTTTACCTCGGCCTTTGTATAGCCCTCGCCTTCCGCGGGCATAACACGCTCCGCCTTCCGCGCGTTTTCAGGCAGCAGATTGTGTGCCGTACATCTCGGCTTTGCCGTGACTCCCGCGGCGCGGCCGGTCTGAATCATGCTCTCCATAAGCCGAGACAGCTCAGGGCCCGCGGCAATGGCCTCAAGCGTCCGCATTCCGCATACGCCTCCGCCCATGAAGGTACCCTTACGCGCGGTCGTATACAGCGCCCCGTCCCACTCGGAGAGCAGGCCGAAGTCCTTTCCTCCCGCGCCGGTGGCGACGTATATTACGGCGTACTCTACCAGCGCGTCAAGGTCTGTGACCTCACAGCCGAAGCGGAAGTCTATCTTCTCCTTTGAAAGCTGGAACAGTATATCCCCGCGCAGGGATTCAAACCGCGGATGCTCCCGCAGCCGTCCGCCAAGGCCGGAATCCTTTTCAAACACGGTGACGGGATATTTTTTTTGCGCCATGCACAGCGCCGCGCTCAGCCCCGCGGGACCGGCGCCAATTACCGCCACGCGCTCGGCCTTTTCGGGAATCTGGAAAACATCCGGCTCCTGTCCGCCGCCGAGACGGACTATGGCCTCCTCAAGCCTTTCCATGTCCAGCGGCTCGTCTCCCAGCAACAGGCGCTGGCAGGAGCGCATACACGGCGCGTCGCACAGCGCCGCGGCCACCGCCGGAAACACCGTGGCCGTCCTCAGCTCACGGTAAGCCGCGCTTATTCTCCCCTTCGACGCCTTGCGCAGCAGCGAACGGATGTCCACGCCAAACGGGCAGCCGCCGGAGCACGGCGCCGGAGCATCGTATATGCAGTTTTCCACAAATGCGGATACTTCTGCCAGTTCCATATGTGTTTTCCCCCTTTACTCCGAGGCGCGCCGGAGCGCAGGGCTCCGGCGCGCATTGGTACTGTACTTTATGTTCTTTACATGGGATGTGCCTCGATATAGTCCATCTCGTCCTCGAAATCGTCTCCGAGATAGTACTTTGCGGGTTTAAGTTCCTTGCCCTCCTGCTTGGCGGCCCACGCGGCCTTGACCTTGTCGGGAGTGGCGGGCAGCTCGTAGATACGGCAGCCGGTGGCATTGTTGATGCCGTTGATAACCGCCATGTGTCCCGAGGCCTGGAACACCTCGGTGCAGCCGGCGGAGCCAAATGCGTTCACCGCGTCGGTACGCGGGGTTTCCAGATACTCCACACGGATATCGTCGGGTATATCCCTGATCTGAGGGATACCGCAGGCTATCATGTTGCGGTGCTTTGTCACATCCTGATAATCCTCGCTCAGCGCGAAGCCTATGGAGTGGGAAATGCCGCCGTAAGCCTGACCGTCCACGGACAGCTTGTTGCCTATGACGCCCACGTCCGCACAGCAGGCGAAGCGCAGGACCTTTGTCTTGCCGGTGTTTACGTCCACCTCGACAAGAGCGGTGTTGCAGCCGTACATGTACTGGCCGTCCTTGTCGCCCTCGCCGTTGTTCGGGTTGAGGCCCGGGTCAATGCCCAGATTCATGTTGTCCACATGTCCGACATATTTGGTGGGTATGCCCTCGGCAACCATCTCGTCATAGGTACGCAGGCTGCCGTCGGCCTTGCGCATGGCGTTTACCAGCAGCTCCGCCGCGGCCTTGACCGCGCGGCCGTTCATGATATGGCTGCGGCTGCCGGCCGCCACGCCGCTGTCGGGGCAGCGGTGGGAGTCGTTCATCACAAGACGCACGTCCTTCGCCTTGACGCCCAGCTCCTCAAGAGCCTTGAGCGTAACGGTGACGCTGCCGATATCGCCGCCCTGGCCCATGTCCTCCCAGGTGTTGTACACCGCGAAGGAGCCGTCGGGCAGCAGCTCAAGGGCGTTCTCCGCCTTGTCCCACATACCCAGCGTGCACAGGAATCCGCCCATACCGATGCCGACGCCCATGTGGCGGCCCTCGGCGCGGCCCCTCTCGGCCTCGGCCTTGAACTCGTCGTAGTGGGGCTTGAGCATCTCCATGAGCTTTTTGTAGACATAGAGCTTGTAGGGGCGGCTGTTTATGGTGGTGTCGCCCTCCTCGGCGAGGTTCTGGTAACGGAACTGCCAGGGGTCCATGCCTATCTTTTCGGCCATCATGTCCATGAGGGCCTCTGTTGTGGTGTAAATCTGCGGGGCGCCGAAGCCGCGGTATGCCGCGTTGAAGGCGTGGTTGGATACGCCGCCGCGGGCCAGGGCGCGGATATTGGGCACCTTGTAGCCGTGGAAAGCGACGGAAATCATGTTGTTGAAAATCTTGCTGGCCATGCCGGCGTAGGCGCCGTGGTCAAGGCCGAGGTCGTACTGCGCGGCGACAATCTTGCCGTCCTTGCCGCAGGCCAGCTTGCCGTTGACAAAGGTGGCCGCGCGCTTTCCGGTCATGTGCAGGAACTCCTCGTAGCTGAGCGACAGGCTCACGGGGATGCCGAGATTCTGCACGGCGGTGGTAACGATACAGTAGGTGTTGGCGGTTACGCTGTAGCCAAAGGAGCCGCCAACGGGGTTGCCGATAAGGCGCAGCTTCTCCATAGGTATGCCGCAGGCCTGGGCGATGGACTCGCGGCCCTCGCCGACGGCCTGGGTCTTGCACTGCACGACGACGTTGCCGTCGGTGTCGTAGTAGCCCTGGCAGACGTCCGGCTCGATGGGCAGATGGGGCTCGCGCTGGGAGTGGAAGCTGCCTTCAACAACGTACTCGGCCTTGTCGAACAGCTCCTCGATGTCCTCCTCGCCCTTTATCAGCGGTGAGCGTATATAGGAGTTGGGACCGGTCTCGTGCAGCTGAATGGCGCCGGGCATTACGGCCTCGGGGAAGGTGAAGTAGCTGGGCAGAATCTCAAGATCCTGCTTGACCGCGGCGGCGGCGGCACGGGCGTGCTCCTCGGTGTCCGCGGCTACAACGGCCACGACGTCGCCCTTGCGGCAGATTTTCTTGCCGGCAATAACGGGGAATGGGGGCGTGCCGGTTCCGGTCCAGCGCGGGGTTACCAGCGGGGTGTCAACATTATTGCAGCCCTTGACGTCCGCGGCGGTCAGCACCTTGATAACGCCGGGCATCTTCTCGGCCTCGGAGATGTCGATATTCTTGATGTTCGCGTGGGTCGCGCCGGCCAGAGTCACGGCCAGATAGGCCATTCCGCCGGGCATTTTCTGCGCAATGTCGTCGCCGTAGTCAACAAGGCCGCAGACCTTTGCAACCGCGCTGGGACGCGGACGGGAGGAACCGTAAATTTCCTTCTCGTTTTCAAAGTCGTAGGTGATGTCCTTTATGTCGGCCTCGCCGCGCATGACCTTCGCCGCGGCCATAACCGCGTCAACCAGCGGCTTGTAGCCCGTGCAGCGGCAGATGTTGTGGTTCTTCTGGAACCAGTCGCGCACGTCCTCGCGGGTGGGATTGGGGTTTTTCTGAAGCAGGACATAGGTGGAGACGATGAAGCCTGGGGTGCAGAAGCCGCACTGTGTGCCGCCGTAGGTAATCCACGCCTGCTGAATCGGGTGCAGGTGCTGGGGAGTTCCGATGCCCTCAATAGTGGTAATCTCGCTGTACTCCGGCACCGTTTTCATCTTCTTGCTGCATGAACGAACCAGCTCGCCGTTGAGGATGACGGTACAGGCGCCGCATACGCCAATTCCACAGCCAACCTTTGTTCCGGTCAGCCCAAGACGGCGGATAACGGTTGAGAGTGTGTCCTTTTCCAGGTCACATACCACCGGACGGTCAACACCGTTGATGGTCAGATGGATACGCTCGTATCCCTTGATATTTGCATTGCTCATAATACGACCCTTCTTCCTTTTATATTGATTTGTTGTTGATATGGTTGTAAGCTCTCACCGGCCGCGGTAAAGCGGCGCGCCATTCTCGCTTGTGAGGTTGTAGGCGCAGAACGGAACGAGCCGTCCCTCGGGCGAGACGATGTGGATGTAACAGTCCTCAAGCCTCTCAAGGTCCAGCGTATGGCAGTCCTGAAAGGCCATGGCCGAGACGGAAAATCGCCCATGGCGAAGCTGATACAGCATCCCGTCCAGGCTTTGCATGTCCTCCGGCGGAGGCTCCTCGGCCGGCAGTTCCCCGCCCCAGCGCTTTGCCACGGTGCTTCTGGCGTGGTCCACCGCGTTGTTGAGGTCGTCGGGAGCACAGCAGCAGCTGTCCTCTGCCGCGCAGACGTGCGCTGTCATCTCAGACGGCGCACCGCAGCCGCAGGCGCTCTCACGCAGGGCCGTAACGCTTCCATCCGCTTCACGCAGGAAATTGGCGGAAAATGAGCAGTGGGCGTTTTCCGCGGTGCCGCCGGTGAAATCAGAGACCTTTAGCCGTCCGCCGGTCTGGCTTTCAAGCTCACGCATGAGCCGCGGCAGGGTAACGCGTCCGCCATCGGTTTCACAGCGGCCAAAATATGTAAGCGGCTGGAAATGCACGCCTTTTACATACGGCAGGCGCTCCAGCGCAAAATCGACTATCGCGCCCACCTGATCAAGATTTATTTCCGAGGCAACCACCGGCACAAGCACCACGCCCAGCCCCGCCGCCCGGCAATTTTCAATCGCTCGCTTTTTTTCCTCAAGCAGGGCTCTGCCGCGCAGGGCAATGTATACATCGTCGCTCACCCCGTCAAACTGGAGAAACACACAGCTTAGCCCCGCGTCCTTGAGCGCCGCAGCGCAGCCGGCCTCATTTGCCAGACGCAGCCCGTTCGTATTGAGCTGAAAATATTTAAATCCCTTTTCTCTGCCGAGCCGGATTATCTCGGGCAGGTCGTCCCTTACCGTGGGCTCGCCCCCGGAAAGCTGTATATTAGCGTTCGGCGCCTCCCTGCGCAGCATATCGTACCAGCCGGAGATGGTCTCCATGCTGGGGTCGGCGCACTCCTTGCCCGCGTCCGCGAAGCAGACGGGACAGCCGAGGTTGCAGCGCTGCGTCACCTCCAGCAGTACGCAGCAGGTGCGCTGGCGGTGCGCGCCGCACAGCCCGCAGTCATATGGGCAGCCGCGCTTTACGCCGTCTTTTGTGCGAAAGCGCGTTGGCGTGTGCCGCTCGCCCCAACGCCAGTAGTCCGGCTTGCCCTCCCATATAAGGGTACGAAACGAGCCGTGCTCGGGGCAGGTCTTTTCCAAGTAGACATTCCCGTCCTCCTGCGCCCGCTTCGCCGGCAGCACCTTCAGGCACACAGGGCAGACGCTTCGCGTAACGGTGTTAAGCATGGGGCTTCTCCCCAGCTCCGCCAAGCCTTACGCGCTCGCTTATAAGCTCCGCGGTGATTGATACGGCAATCTCCCCCGGCGAGCGTCCTCCCAGAGGCAGACCGATAGGCGAATGGACAAAATCAATCCGCTCCTGTGAAACACCCTTAGCGCGCAGCGCGTCGTAAATCATGTCGCGTTTGGTGCGGCTGCCTATCATGCCAATATAGCAGGCGTCGGTTTTCAATGCCCACTCCAGTGCCTCGCGGTCGTTTTTGTGTCCCCGGGTCACCACTACGATATAGTCGTCCTGAGTTATTTCCTCAACAGGCAGCTCGTCATAGCGCCCACAGACTATACACCGCGCGCCCGGGAACCGCTCGGGATTGGCAAACTCCTCGCGGTCGTCCATCACAGCCACCTCAAAGCCCGCAACCTCGGCCACGCACGCCGTTGCCAGCGCAACATGACCGCCGCCCATGAGCAGCACACGCGGCGCCACGGAAAGCGTTTCGCAGTATGCAAGCCGCTCGTCGTCATGTACGGCCGCGCCAGCACACGCGGCGGCACAGCGCGCGCTTTCAGCCGCGTCCATGCCTGCCCCCGTCAGAACTCCGCCGGCGAGGCAGAAAAGCCGGTAAGTCCCATTCTCATGCCAAAGTCCCAGGAACGCGCGCTCCCGCTTTCGTGCGCACAGGCATATTTTTTCAAATACCGGAGCGTCAGCCTCGGTCAGCGGATACAGGCACACGCAGGCGCTGCCGCCGCAGACCGGCTCTGCCGTCGCGCCGCGGCCCTGCATATCATAGTCCATTACACGCGCTCCGCCGCCGGCTATTTCCAGAGCCGCCTTCGTCGCGGCAAATTCCATCGGGCCGCCGCCTATCGTGCCGTGTATCTTGCCGTCTCCGCACACAAGCATTTTCGCGCCCTCGCCCCGCGGGGTTGAGCCGCTGCTGCCGAGTATAACGGCAAGCACGCCTTTTTCCTTCGTGCGCAGGAGCTCCCGCGCGGCCTCAAATATTGTCTCCATACGTCTCTCCTTCCCTGAGCCGGCGCAGCAGCGTACGCGCAAGCTCATATCTCTCCTGTATAAAAGGCAGCTTCCGCGGGTCAGGGTCGGCAAAAAACCTCTCCCTCAGACTAACCCGCCGAGTGCCGTCAACCAGCTTGTCGGCCAAAAACACCGCCGCGCTCTCACTCCAGCGGTCCGTTCTCTCTCCGTCAAGGCTCATGTGGCTGCCCACAACCGCCCCAACGGCGGCAAAGCCAGCTTCGCACAGCCTGCGCGCCGCGTACAGCTCATGATGCGGCTGCGTGCGCGCCATGTCGTGCAGCAGCGCTCCCGCATAAGCCAGCTCCATGCTGAGTGTCTCGCCGCGTCCCTTAAGCTCAAGGCATATCTCCCGCGTGAGCTCCGCCACAGCCAGGCAGTGTTCCCGCACATGCTCCGGTGTTCCGGATTTCCTCAGCAGCTCCATACACTCCGCCTCGTTCGGTATTGCCGCCGGCAGGTCCTGCGGCATTGCGCCGTAAGCTCCGGCGTACACCTCCCGTCCGCCGCTGACAAGAAGCTGCGTCACGCTGCCGCAGCCCGGCACGGAAAGCCCGGCGGCCCGGCGGCCCGTAAGAGCGGCAGACAGCGCGCGGATAATGCCGCTGTGAGCACACAGCACAAGGTTTCCAAACTGACTTTCCTCTAAAATCTCCCAAAATACGCGCTCAGCGCGCCCGGCGCATTCATCAAGACTCTCGCCACCTGGGGGCGCGGTGCTCCACGGCTCTCGGCCGCGCTTTTCGTACAGCAGCGGCCAGCACGAGCGTATATCCTCAAAGCTCAGGCCCGTCCATTCGCCCATGTCGAGCTCAATCAGACCCCCGCATATCCGGTAATCGTCCGAAACTGCTCCCGCGGTGTCCCTGCAGCGCTTCAGCGGGCTGGAGACCACCAACGCCGGCAGTCCGGTGAAGTATTCCCCGAGCCGGCGCGCCTGGTCCTCCCCCTCGACTGACAGAGGCAGGTCCATGCGTCCGACGCAGAGCCTTTTGCCGGCCGGAAGCGCCGGCTGGCCGTGGCGGACGAGGTAGACCGCCCTCATTCCGTCATTCCTCCGTCGAGCTTGAGCAAAAGACGGTACTGCTCAGGGGTATCCGCATCCAGCAGGATCCCCGGAGCGTCCACCTCAAGCTCGGCCGCGCAGCCGAGGCCGTCCAGCGCTCCAGACAGTCCGCCCGCGCCATCGTAGGCAAGAATTTGCGGGATGAGCGAGGCGGAAATAAGCACCGGATGCCCGCGCCGTCCCCCGCAGCAGGGCCGGCACAGTCTTTCCCCTGAGCCGATTAGTGCCCGCGCCGTCTCCTCCCCGTAAAGGCATACGTCCGCGGGGGTAAACAAAAGCTGCCCGCAGCGCCCTTCCAGCGCGCGCAGCCCGAGCTTCACGGAGGCAAGCATGTCACACACTGCGTAGTCCGGGTTATAAACACAGTTCACAGGCAGGTCCGACAGATGCGCCTCAAGCTCCGCGGCCCGATAGCCTGTCACCACGACTATCGGAGCGCAACCGGCCGCCAGCAGCGTTTTTACGCCCCGGCGAATTATTGTGTCACGCCCCAGCGGGAGCATGGGCTTGAACCGGCCCATGCGCGACGACAGCCCCGCCGCCGTCAGCAGCGCGCCGGTTTTCATGCTCACTCCTCCCCTCGCGCCTCACTTTCCGCGAGGACACTTCATACCATACACGGGACATTTTTTCGGTGTACAGTACAGTTTTTATAATAAACACAGTCTTATTTTATTAAAATGATACAAGATCGTCTATTATAAGTCAAGCCCCAAATGTCAGTCAGCGCTTCACGTCAAATGATGCCCATCATATTTTTTTGTGAATGTTTTTCGGAAAGCACTCTCACCGACGCGCTCCGCCTCGGCAACATCTCCTCTCAAAGCGTCTAAAACAGCCTCAGGACCGGTTTGTTTCTCCGGTCCTGAGGCTGTGCTCATTTCCCTTCACCTCGCGTATCTTATGGCGTTCATCACGCTTATCACTATAATAACCGCCATAAGGGCTATAAACAGGCGGTCCACCGCGCGCTCGTCCAGCTTTTTATTCAGCGCCCTGCCTATTATTCCTCCTCCAATTCCGCCTGCTGCCATCAGGCCCAGGACCTCCCAGCGAAACGCCGGCGCCGCTCCTGACAGCACCGTAAACAACACGCTCGCCGCTTGACTGAACAGAATAATATACAGACTGTTAGCCGCCGCAGTTTTCGTGTCCATTCCAAAGAAGAAGTACAGCACCACCAGGTTTATAGGGCCACCGCCTATGCCCAAAAAGCTGGACATGCATCCGAGCGCCAAGCCTATCACCGCACAGGCCGCAAGGCTGTTCACGCTGTGGGCACGTATACGCTGCCTGTTGACTGTGTACACCAGCGTGCCAAGAGTTACCGCAGCCAGGCACACCGCCTGCACCGAGCCGACCGCATTCGGATTGGTGCTCATATCCCGTATCAGCGAAAACAGCCTGCTGCCCAGCAGGCCGCCTGCCGCCGCCCCTATGGCCATAGGCGTACCCGTGCGCACAGCTACGCGACGCTCTCCACCGAGCATGGAGCGTCCGACAGAGTAGCAGCTCATTGTCAGCACCGTGCATGATGACAGAAAGCTTATTGCAGACACCGTTTCCAGCTTCATCAAATCCAGCACCGGCTTGATGATGACGCCTCCGCCGATTCCGCAGATTGCTCCAACCACGCTCGCTCCCAGAGCCACAAGAAAAAACACCAGCATATCTTCTTCCCCTTCCCCTTCTCCTTCCGCCACGATGCGTCAAAATACAATCCCCTATCAGCCGGCGCAGCTTATTACCCCTTCAGCCGAAAACCCCTGCCGAGACTGATATTTCAAAGCCTCAAATTGAAAGCCGCCTTCGGCGGCCTTCAATTTGACTTGCTTATTTACGAGATGTACGTCTCCAAATCCTTGCAGATTGCCATGGCCGCCGCGCCGCACGCGCCGCTCAGGCAGTCCGGCTCTATAAATACAAACTGTGTGTCCGAGCGTATCACGCTGCATATGTTGCGGCGCACAGCCTCAATAAACGCGGCCTGATTTTCCTCGCTGCGAAACAGCTCACCCTCAATCATGAGCAGACTCGGACAGGCAAAATTGCTCACATTTGCCGCGGCCACGCCGAGGGTGTGTACCGCGCGTGCGGCTATTTCGCTCACGTCCTTATCTCCCTCGGCCTGAGCGCAGATTATCTGCGCCATCGTCGGCTCTCCGTGAGAACACAGCGTGCGCAGAATTGCGGCGCGGCCCTCCGCCATTGCCGCCGAGCAGGCAGCACGCACGGCCCTGTCACTGGAATAAGCCTCTAAGCAGCCATGGTTGCCGCAGCTGCAAGGCAAACCGTCAGGCTCCATCACCATGTGTCCGACCTCGCCCGCACCCACCACGGAACCGAAGGAGCCCGAGCGGTTGAGCACCAGGGGACACGCAATGCCCTCAGAGATGAACATATACGCAAAGGTTTCCGCTTTTCCCACCATATCCCTTTGCAGGAGCTGCACTCCGAAGGCGCGCGCGCAGGCGTTGTTGCCCACGCTCACGGGGCCGCGGTAGCCGGTGCACTGAGCCATATCCGAACGCACGTCCCTCTCCCGCCAGCCATAGCTCGGGCGCAGCTCCAAAATGCCACGCTCGCTGTTTACAAGCCCCGGCAGACACACACCCATACCGGCAATCTCGTCCATACTCAGCTTCGCCTCGCGCAGCAGCTGACCTATCATACCGCAGGTGAGCGTTATGTTGTCCTCATAATCCCTGCAGTCCGCCTCGTCCCTGCGCGAGTTCAGCAGCTTTCCCCTGTAGTCGAGCAGGCAGACCGTGCGCTCCATGCCCCTTATCTCCGCGCCGATGAAAAAACGCGACTCCGGCACTATGTCCACAAGCTGGGCGCGGCGTCCGACGTAGCCCCCGCCGGGCTCGGCCGGCCCCGTTTCGCGGACTATTCCTGCGGCAATCATGCTGTTGACATTGGTTGTAATTGTCGGCAGAGTCAATCCCAGGCTCTTTGCAATTTCCGAGCGCCTTATAGGGCCGCGGTGATAAATAACCCTCAAAATGGCGCACTGGTTGCTGACCTTCACACGCGGGAGATTCGCTCCCTGCTCAAACCACATGCCGGCACCTCCAATCAGTCAGTTATGGTTTTTGCTCCCTATTATGCCTCACTCCTCGCAGAAATACCTCCGCGACATCATTTTCGTCATCCAGCACAACCAAGTCGGCGTCCTTTCCGTCGGCTATTGAGCCCTTGAAGTCAAAAACGCCTATGAGCCGCGCCGGATTTTCCGTCAGCAGCGGCAAAAGCTCCTCTATCGGCCGTCCGGTAAAGCTCAGCAGATTCTTCAGCGCCGTGTTCTGCGTCAGCGTGCTGCCGGCTCGAGTGCCGTCACTTTTCAGCTTCGCGTCCCCGCCCTCTACCACGACCTCGTTGACGCCGAGGTGGTAGCTGCCGTCCGGCAGTCCCGCGGCCATTATCGAGTCAGTTATCGCGGCCACACGCTCAAGTCCCTTGGTCTTTAGCAGCAGGCGCACTATCCCCGGGTGCAGGTGCCGCCCGTCGCATATCGCCTCGCAGTAAATATCGCTCTCCAGCGCCGCACCGAGAATCGCGGGACGGTGCTGGTGGAGCAGGGCCATTGCATTAAAGGTATGCGTCACAGCGCGTGCTCCCGCCGCAATCGCGGCCAAGGAGGTATCATAGTCCGCACCCGAGTGTCCGATTGCCACGGTGATGCCCATGCGTACAGCCTCGGGAATAAGCTCGAGCACGCCGGGCACCTCAGGCGAGACTGTTATATAACGAATACAGCCCTCCGCCCTGTCCTGATATTCACGCAGCAGTTCAGCGTCCCCGCGCCGCAGAAGGTGCTCGGGCATCGCACCCTTATACTCACTCGCAAGAAACGGTCCCTCAAGATGAACACCCAAAAGCTGCGCGCCGCTGCCGACGCGCCGGCTCTGCTCGCGGCAGCGGTCGATGCACCATTTTGTCTGCTCCGTCGTATCCGTCAGCACTGAGGCAAGCCATGCCGTAGTTCCGTTACCGGCAAAAAAGCGGGCTATCTTTTCCAAATCCGCCTCCGCCGCGCCATTTACGTCCACACCCACAGCCCCGTGTGTATGGATATCTATAAATCCAGGCACAATCCGCCGGCCCCCTGCATCAAAGCACTCCTCTGCCGGCAGCAGAGCGTCAGGCGGCAGAAGGCGGATTTTGCCTCCGCGCAGGTCTATGCTCTTTCTCTCGAACCGACGGCCGATGTAAACCCTGCCTCCGGTTATGTAGCTGTACTTCAAACACAAGCCCTCCCCACTTGCCGGAGACTTACTTCGGCAGATTTGCCACGTACTCTGTCATGCGCAGCAGAGCGTCGGGGTGCTGCTGAAGCAATGTCACGGGAAAATGCGCAGAAACTTCACCGTAAGCGGCGTGACGCACCACGGCGCGGTGCCAGTCACGGAAGCAGCCCAAGCGTATCTTTCGCGCGCTGTATATTTCCTTCATGCCTATGGTAACACACCAGCGCGGCATGTCGTCAATCGCGCCGTTGAGGTCGCCTATGGCGTTTGCCGTGCGGGTTTCAGGCGAAATCTCCAGCACGCGTGTGCCCAAAGCGCGAAATTGCTCGGGTGTTAGCTCGTCCTGCGCCTCGTTAAAGGCGACATGGCCGTTTATTCCTATGCCTCCGAAGCAGATATCTACTCCCCCGAGGCTCTGTATGGTTTCCCATATTTTTTCCGGCTCGTTTGGATCGGGAAAAAGCCTCTGGCTCTCAGGCATGAGAAGCTCGGGCTTTACCACGGTGTACACCATTCTGTCCATAAAGCCGCGGAAGCTGAGCCTGTGCTCCTTCGCAATCCACTGCCTGTCGTCTGTCAGATATTCGTCCATGTTGATAAACCATACATCCTTCAGGCTTATCTTCTCACGGTTGACCTGCCCGACGAAATAGGTGTACTGTCCCACCGGCCCGACGGGGCAGATGAACACAGTCCTCTCCCCCAGCGCGTTCTTACGCTTTATCTCCTGCACCATCTCATCGGCCATAGCCCTGAAGATGGCGGCATTGTCCTCCATAACGGCTATCGGCAGCTTCGGCTCGGCCAAAAGCTGCTCTTTATTGTAGTAATAATATTCGTGTCGCATTTTCATTTCCTCTCGTTTGTGTCCTGCCCCGCGTTTGCAGGGAATCCGTCCATGCTTTTTGTTTGTTTCTCATTTACAGGAAATCCTGTGAATTTTTCCGTTACCTCCAGCACACGGTACACATCTAAATATGGCTGGTATTCCGGCTCATTTTCGCAGATAAAGTCGCGCATTTCACGCCACGCACCTGCGGCGCGGTTCCGTTCTCCCCGAGCCAGCAGCTCTATCGCACGGGCAAGACGCAGTATATATTGCCGGTGGTAGTCCAGAAGGCTCCAAAATACATCATCAGCTTCTCGTCCGTTCTTCGCGGCAAAGTCCCCGCACAGCCTCCGCACCTCCGCCGCGCGGCAGGCAGCGTCGTGGTTCTCTCGCTCACCCGCGCCGTTTACGTAGTCGCAGCAGTCAAGCACGGACAGCTCAGTAAGGTAGTCTTTCACCTTCTGCCAGTCCTTGCCGTAGGCGGCGGAAAAATACTCGTCAATCAGCCTTTCTGCATCTGCCTCCGCGTCAAAAAGCGTATGACCCATGACATAGTTCGGCAAAGCATTCGGCAGACATACTCGCAGCTCCTGACAGCTTATGCAGCCGGAAAGCCCCATAGCGCGCAGTTTTTTTATGTCCCTGCTTATCACGCGGGAAATATGTACATATCCGAAATCGCCGTAGTGAGCGCGTCCGAGGTGGTAGTCATAGGCAAAGCCTTCGCCGTCAAACACAGTCTGCCAGGCGCGCAGAAACGTCATGTTTTCGCTTATGTCCCTCGGCAGAGTTATCCGGTTGCGCACATATTCCGGCAAAGGCCGCGCCGAAGCGTCAAGCTCATACGAGCCCTCAAAGCTGCGGCTTATCGGGGCGAACATCAGCACAAAGCGGTCCGGATTGTTCAGCCGCGAGCTCCGCGGCGGCCACAGCAGCTCCTGATACAGCAGAAAAACTATCCGCGTATCCAGACCCAACCGCGTCAGGCGCAGGTCAATTTCATTGAGCAGCTCCACATACTGGTCCGACGGCGTGGTTTCGCGGCAGCGGGCACACTCGCACACGTTATTGTACTCGTCGGCCAGCCAGACATGCAGAAAATCCACGTCCGGCTGACGCGCGGCATAATCTACAACTCGCCGGACAAAGTCCTCCCGCGCCTCAGAATTTGACAGGCACAGATTGGTGTTCGCCGGCACGCCTCTGAAAAGTCCGCGCACCCCGCCAAGCTCAGCGGCCAAATCACGCTTCTTCTCCGGCAGCGGAGCGTCCTGCGCATCCCAGGACAGGGCGTCAAAGCCCAAAACCTCGCCTGTCCAGCCGTGTCCGGCGCAGTGCAGTATAAGACCTCTGCGCTTTATCTCACACACTATGCGTTCCATATCGCGCTGTGCGTCGTCCTCACTGTAGAGCTCGCTTTCACTCAGTGAATTATTTTCATGATTGTACCAGCGCTTGAGAAAAGCGTATGGCGTCTTGAATTGGCTGAAAAATGTATTATACCCCACCTTCGGCAGCCAGTCAATAAAAGCAAGTATATTGTCAAGACTGTCCGCCCCCTCAATGCACACGCCGCGGTGGGCAAAATCTGCGTGTTTTTCATACCTTGCCGTAAGTCCCGCCGGTTCAATGCACGGCACGCGCTCCATTCTCGCGCTTGGGCCAAGGAAACGGCAGCCGAGATTATGCAGACAGTCGTACACGCCAAGGAGTACGGCGCGCGGACCGCTTCCGGTGATGCTGCCTCCCTCCGGCGTCAGGTCTACGGCAAAGCTCTCACACAGCTCCGTGTCACGCTCCGCCCGAGGCGAAAGTGTGATGAGCGCCTGTCCGCCGTGTTCTGAGAGCATGCGCTCAAGATATCGCCTAAGCTCTTTGGCAGCAAAAATTACGGCCTGATTTACAGATTCGGTTACAACTTGAATTTGCATAGCTATCCCTCTTAAAAAAGGGCCCGATGGAACTGCGCTCCACCGGGCCCTTCCCATTCAGCTTTGCGGAAGGTAGCCTGATTTTACTCAAGTGCCTCGCTTAGCACGTCAAACAAAACGAACTGGGACACATCCTCCACGACCTCCTCGGGCTTGAGGGTCTCAGCGGCCACGAAGTCGTTCTGCATGTTGACATAGTAGCTCTCAATGGTGCCGTCGGTCATGCCGGACTTGATATCGTCAAGGCTGAACCAGTGAGCGTCGCCGAGCTGAATGAGCTGAGACTCAAGATTGCTCTTAATCTGCGTGGCACACAGCTGGGCAACATACTCGTAATTCTCCTCCTTGGAGCCCCAGTCCATACCCTTGAGCAGGGCGCGGGTGAAGCGCACGAGCACGTCGTGGTTCTCCTCGGCATACTTGGGCAGGCAAATCCAGCTGGAGATATTGGTCGAACCGTCGGAGAACTCTATCTCGAAGGAGCCCTCAACCTGCTGGAGAATCTGTCCGGAGTAAGGGTTCCAGCACACGGCGGCGTCAATCTGCCCGGACACGGCGGCGGGAACCATCGTGTCGATTCCCATGTCGTAGCCGTCCACGTCGTCGCGGGTAAGGCCGGCCACCTTCAGGGCATTGTCAAATGTGGTCTCGGAGGAGGAACCGGAGTTGAAGGCGATGGTCTTGCCGGCCAGATCCTCTATTTTCTCAATGCCGCTGTCAGGCATGACTACAACCTTGTCGGTAGTATGCACGGAGCTGGGGGCAAAAATAACCGCATTGCCCAGCACGCAGAGACGGTGCGCGCCCTTGCCGATGTAGGCCAGATCAATCTCGCCGCTTTCCATTGCCGCTATCTCGGACGGGCCGTCGGGGAACTCGCTCAGCTCAATAGTGATGCCTTCTTCCTCAAAGAAGCCCTGGTCTATGGTTGCCAGAACGCCCCAGAGGGAGGCATAGTTGGGCATGTACGCGATGTGCAGCGTCACAGGCTCAACGGCAGGCTCGGGCTCGGTGGTATCCTCGGGAGCGGGTGCCGGAGTATCTGCGGGAGCGGGGGTTGCGGCCGGCGCGGGAGTTGCCGCCGGTGCGGGGGTAGCTGCGGGCTGGCTGCCGCAGG
>CATJWA010000214.1 GCA_949744025.1 uncultured Eubacteriales bacterium | reverse complement strand
CGTTGCCGAGGAAATGATGGCTTACACCAAGAACAACATCCTCATCCAGAGCGCGCAGGCCATGCTGGCTCAGGCCAACCAGGTCCCGCAGGGCGTTCTCCAGCTCCTCCAGTAATGATTATTTGTATTCTTCCCCCTTTCGGGGGAAGAATACAGGACAACGCAGGGCGCGCTTAGGTAATGTCTGTTTGTATTTCTCCCCCCTTTCGTGGGAAGAATACAGGACAACGCAGGGCGTGCTTAGGTAATGTCTGTTTGTATTTCTCCCCCTTTCGGGGGAGAAATACAGGCTGCTTGGCCCTGCTTGCATTACCAGAAGCAGTTGTTTTTGGGAAAATAGCATAAGCAAATCAGTGGGACGGGCTTTTGCCCGTCCCACCCTTATGTCATATGGTTTTCTCCGATTGCAAGTGTGTCAAAACGCAAAACCGTACTTGTCCACTAATGGTATGTACGCAATGGTCAGGGTACGGCTTCCATATACATGAGACAAACTCGGGTGAAAATGCTGGACTATCCGAGACAAAAGGAGTATGATAAATTTCAGGTTAAACGAAAATTCTTGCGGATTGTTTCCGGATTTTAGCTTTGGGAGGGCTTGATACGCTCTGCGGCAAACGGAAACAGTATATACGGGGGCTGAAACATGGAAGTAAAGCAGCTGCGGCATTTTGAGGCGATTTGCCGGTGCAGGAGCTTTGCGAAAGCTGCACAGGCTTGCTATATCTCATCACAGGGAATAAGCCTGTCAATTAACAGGCTTGAGGATGAAATCGGGTGCAGGGTGTTTGAGCGAACGCAGCAGGGTATAATACTGACGGACGCCGGAAACTATCTGCTGCCGAAGGCGGAGCAGGTTTTGAGAATACTTGATGAGTGCGCGGAGCATTTTTCCGGCGGAGCGGGCGGCGTGCGCTCTGTATCCGTGATGCTGGTACGGGGAACGGTGGAGCGTTTCGCGCGCAGGCCAATTGAGCTGTTTAAGGAACGCTGCCCCGATGTTCCGCTGCATCTGCATGTGGGCTCTGACAGGGAATGTGAAAAGACGGTGATGGAAGGCGCGGCGGACGTGGGTATGTGCGCGGGGCCGGTGGACACACAGTCTCTGAATGCCAGGCACGTTTATTCGGGACGGAACGTGCTTATCGTAAATGAATCCCATCCGTTCTGCAATAAGGCGTCGATAGCGGTCTCTGATCTTAGGGGAGTGCCTATTGCGATTATGAACGGCAGCATGAATTCCACCCGAGCCCTTTTTGAACTGGCGAAGCGCAGCGGTGTGTTTTTGGATTACTCATACATTGACGACCCTCGTCTGGCGGTGTACATGGCCGAGATGGGGCTCCGCTGCGGCGTTATCAATTCCATTTCCGCGGGAAAGCTCTGCACAGGCAGACTGAGGGCAATACCATTTGAGGACGATGAGATGAACTGGGATGTTTTCCTCATAACCCGAAAGGGGGATGAGCTGACTCCGGAGGCAAAAGCCTTTCGCAATGCTGTAATATCATGCCTGGATTAAAATACGGAACCTGTCGAGCCCGCGCCTTATGCGCGGGCTCTTTTTTCGTCAAGTTTCAGTTGCCACACGGTAATATATGTTGTTTGACTATAAATACACGCGTTTGATATAGTTGACATGTGAAATATATCTAAATTTTTAGAGAGGATGATTTCATTATGGAGCCAAAATATATTGTTGACAAATCCATTCTTGAGAAAATAGACGCGACGGTTCTGGACGACAAGCGCATACGCTGGAAGGCGGCGGTCAAGGCCGCTCCGTACAAGCTGCATGTTGACAGACAGAAGTATGCCACACAGTCCTGGAAAATGACGCAGGGAGAGGATATTGAGATTCGCCGTGCAAAGCTGTTTGAGCACGTGGTAAAAAATATTGAGCTGAGCATTCTTGACTTTGACTATATAGTCGGCCGTATGGGGCCCACGGTTGTGGGCGCGTACACGGCTATCGACACCTGCGGGGATTATCTGGACGGAATCTGGAACGACGACGGAAAAATTCAGTTTTCCATGAACGACCAGTCCCAGATTACGGATGAGGAGCTTGAGGTCCTGCGCGACGCGGCGCGTACCTTCGGAGGACACAGTCCGGCAGACATGGGCAATAAGGTCTGGGCCGATGTTCTGGGCACATGGCCGCAGGACATACTTCAGGCCCGGCTCAAGGACCCGCCGCTGAACACGGGCAACTTCGGCAACTCCACAAATACGGTTGATTTCAAAAAGCTCCTTACAAAGGGTCTGCGTTCCTTTATAGAGGAGGCACAGGGGCACATTGACGACTTTATAGCGAATCAGCGTCAGGACCCCCATAAGTTCTATTTCTGGAAGGCAGCAATAATAGTGTGCGAGGCGTGCATCGCGCTGTCTCACCGTTACGCCACTCTGGCGGAGGAGATGTCCGCCTCCGAGCCGAACGAGGACAGAAAAGCCGAGCTTCTGGAGATTGCGGAGACCTGCCGACGCGTTCCCGAGTACCCGGCGAGGAATTTCCATGAGGCGCTGCAGAGCATGGCCATCGTGGGCATCTGCAAGGGCATTGAGCACCCGATGCACAACCATCCCCAGTGGGGGCGCGGGGACCAGTACCTCTATCCATATTTTATAAACGATATCAAGTCCGGCGCGCTGTCTGTTGACAGGGCTCTGAACATGCTCGCCGAGCTGATTGGGCGCTGGGGCACCACCATATACGTTGATACCGGCACACACAGGGAAACTCACCAGATAACCTTCGCGGTAAACAGCATTAACCTCTGCGGTATTACCGCGGACGGCTATGAGGGGACAAACGAGCTGAGCTATCTGTTCCTGCACGCGATTGGACTGCTGTGCCAGTCCTCGCCGACCGTGGGCATCCGCTGGAATCACGACGTCCCAATGTGGCTTATGCGCAAGGCGATAAAGACGAACGTTTTAACCGGCGGAGGAATCCCCCTGTTTGAGAACGAGGAGGGGATTATAGATATGTTTGTCAGGGACGGCGTCCCTCTGGAGGAGGCGCGCGACTGGGTCGGGCGCGGCTGTGTGTGGCCGGCTCTGCCGCAGCGGTCTGAGTACAAGTGCGGCGCGGCGGGCTTCAACAACGCGGCCATTCTGCACCTGGCGCTGCACAACGGTGTTGCGGCAACGGGCAAAAAGCTGGGCCTTGAGACCGGAGACGCGCGTGAGTTTAAGAGCTTTGAGGCTCTTTGGAACGCCTATGAGGCACAGCACCGCTTCATTATGCACCGGACCTTATGGATGGCGAATCTTGCGCGAGACGTTCAGGCGGCGTACCTGCGCCTGCCTTTCCTGAGCGTTATATCGCTTCAGCATTGCATGGATTACGGCCACGATACCATGGTTCCCACTCCGATGAGCGAATACGGAATCACTGACCGGGCGGTTATCGACACCGCCGACTCGCTCATGGCGGTTAAGCACCTTGTGTTTGACACCAAGGCGCTGACGATGAAGGAGCTCATAGATGCGCTTGACTCGGACTTCGCCGGAGAGCGCGGCGAGGAGATACGGCAGATGTGCCTGAAAGCGCCCAAATTCGGAAACGACATTGAGGAGGTGGACCTGCTTGCCCGCCGTGTCAGCCGTATGTCGGCCGACTCCATTACAAGCTATGACAACGGCATATATCCGCGCTTCAAGAGCCTGCGCGAGGGTCTGAGCTGGCACTACGCGGCGGGACTCGGCGTCGGCGCCCTGCCCAACGGGAGAAAGGCCTTTGAGCCGCTTAATGACGGCTCCGCTTCGCCGATGCGCGGTATGGATGAGAACGGCCCCACCGCCGTGCTGCTTTCGGTGCTCAAGGCAAACTTCGGCGACCACTCGTATGTTCAGGCGCTCAATCAGAAATTTCCGAAAAGCATCATAAAGACCGACGCCGACGTGGAGAAGCTCGCCTCACTGACCAACGCTTTCCTCGGAGCGGGAGGAACGCATATCCAGTATAACCTTGTGGACAACGAGGAGCTGCTGGAGGCGCAGAAAAAGCCTGACGAGCACAGGGAGCTTCTTGTCCGCGTCGGAGGCTTCAGCGCGTATTTCGTGCAGCTGTCGCAGCAGATACAAAACGACATTATTCTGCGCAGCGAGCAGGAGCTTTAACAAAGAGAGACAGATAACGGGGAGAGGAGCTTATGGCTGTGAATTGTGAAAGACTGACGGAAAAACTCATAGACTTTGCCCTGCACTACAGGTCTGAGGACATACCCAGTGAGGTTATTGACTTTCAAAAGCGTATTCTGGCCGACTCTATAGGCGTCATGGCTGCGGCCGCGTCGCTCGAGCCTGCCTGTCTCGGGTTTATCGAGTTTGCGAGGGAGAACAGCCCGGAGGGTACATGCAAGATTATAGGTACGCCATACAAGGCGTCTCTCCTTATGGCGGCGCTTGCGAACGGAAGCCTGATACACGCGCTTGACTATGAGGACGGGCACGACGCGGCCAAGGCCCATCCCAACACCGCGTCGATTCCGGTTATGATAGCGCTGGGGCAGGCTCTTGGCAGGAGCGGCCGGCAGGTGCTTGACGCCATGGTCATTGCCAGCGAGATTGCGATACGGCTGAAGCTGGCGCTGACGGTCAACGACCTGACGGACTGCGGACTGTATTCCCCTCCCATGTTCGCCGCCTACGGGGCGGTGCTCGGCGCGTCCCGCCTCGCAGGGCTGAACGAGATGCAGACTTTAGACGCTCTGAGCCTGTGCATGACACAGATCATTCTTCCGGGGCAGAGCGCAAGGTCCGCCGGGTCTGTCCTGCGCGGCGTTCGCGAGGCTCTTGCCGCCAGAGCGGCGATGTTCGGGGTGCTTTTGGCGCAAAAGGGTGTTCATGCCCGCATGGACGAGCCTTTTGAGGGCGCCTTCGGACTTTATATGAGCTGCTTCAGAAACGGGTACGGCCCCGAGACGATTCTCGGCGGCCTGGGCGAGCGCTGGGAGGCCGGCAGGCTCCGGCTCAAGCCGTGGCCCTGCTGCGGCACCGCCCACGCGGCTCTGGATACCCTGCTGCGTGTTATGGAGGAAAACGGACTGAAGCAGGAGGACATACGCGGTATACACCTCGTTGTAAACAAGCCGCATTTGAACCTTCTGGAGCCCCATGAGGTGAAATACCGCCCGAAGTCGCTGGCGGCGGCCAAGTTCAGCCTGCCGTTTACCCTGGCGCTGGCCGCCGTGAACGGAGGCGTTACCCTGGAGCTTTACACCGAAATGGCGCTTGAGGACAGAAGACTGCTTGAGCTGGCGGACATGGTGACTTATGAGCGTCGTGCGCAGGAGAAGCCGGAGCAGTTTCCCGACGACCACGTCGAGGTTATCATTACGACTGCGGACGGAGGAAAATACAGCAGCGAAAGCTTTGTGTCCCCGGGCAGCCCGCTGATGCCGCTGAGCAGGGAGCAGACGGAAGGCAAGTTTTTTGACTGCATGTCCCATGGACTGCGTCCGTACAGCCACGAGGAAAGCGCGCAGATTCTTGATGCGATTCTCAAGCTTGAGGATTGCCCTGATTTTGGGAGCTTCTGTGCCCTGCTTGACTGAGGCGTAGGGGCGATTGCGCCCTGACACGGGCCTGACGCCGAAAGTTCGGCAGAAAATATTTTGGGAATCCATATTTATGATTAAAGAATAGGGGGAATGCGAATGGGAAATCAAAAGCGGCATATTACGACGCAGATGATTGACTACGCTTTGGGCTGTACCTATGAGCAGCTGAGCAAAAGGGCGATTGAGGTCGAAAAGCACTGTATAAATGACATAATTGCCTGCATGATGGCCGCTACCACCCTGGACATGGCATCAGTCAACGTCGGAAAATATGCCGCGGACACAGCCGGACGGTGCACCATACTCTCCTCGGACATCAGGGTGACTGCGGAGAACGCTGCGCTGGCAAACGGCGCTTTGGCTCACGCGCTGGACTTTGACGACGGACACGACGCCATTGTCCATCCGACCGCCGTGGTGTTTCCGGCTCTGCTTGCCCTTGCCGAGCATTTGGGCGGAATCAGCGGAAGGGACTTTGTGGCCGCGATGGTTATCGGCACTGATATAGCCTGCCGCATAGCAATGGGGCCGAATGAGGACCTTATGAAGTACGGGTGGTACATGCCGCCGCTTATGTCCGCTGTGGGAGCCGTTTTCGGAGCGGGAAGGCTGGCCCGACTGAGCAGGCAGCAGATTCTTGACACGCTCGCGATGACGATGACGCAGTTTACCTGCTCCGCGGAAGCTGCTGTAGACAAGGCATCGGTGATTCGCACAATCCGCGACGGATTCGCGGCGCAGGCCGTTGTTCGCAGCACGCTCATGGCAAAGCACGGCATACCGGCCGGATTTGAATTTCCTTTGGAGGGCAAATTCGGCTACTACAACATGTACGCCAGGGACAACGCGGACTTGGAAAGGGTGGTGAACAATTTAGGAAAAACCTTTGAGACGGAGAACATTACATTCAAGCCCTGGCCAAGCTGCAAGCACACCCATACGAGCATTAATTCGCTGACCGATATCATGTCTGAGAACAATCTGAGCGCGGATGAAATCGTTGAGGTACACGTCAAGGTGTTCGAAGCCTGCACCATGACTCTTGAGCCGTATGAGTCAAAATGCCGTCCTGAGTCTCCGTCAATCGCGAAATCAAGCATGCCGTTTGTGCTGGGCACGGTTCTGGCTTACGGAAACGTGAATGTGGGGAGCTTCACGCCGGAACGCCTTGCAGACGCGGCTGTCCTCAAAAACGCAAGGAAAATTACATATGAGGTTGATTCCGGCTTTACAAAGGCTCAGGCTCATTGGGTAGATATGACAGTGAGGACCTGCCGCGGCGATTTTACCGCGCACAGGGAAAATCCCATGGGGGGTACGGGCTTCCCGCTGTCCGAGAAACAGGTGAAGGAAAAATTCTATTCATGCTGCGGCCTTTACCGTAAGGCTTACGGAAATGAAAAAATCACACGCCTTTATGAAGCCATCGAGAGTATTGACGAGATGGCCGACATTAAAGAGCTTGCGGCTCTTTTCTGAGAGAGGGAAATAATTAAATTTGGGGGTATAAAGATATGTCACCTGTAACACTGCTTATTGTTTGCATCGTGTGTGTTGCCGCCTGTGTCTTTATCGGCAACAAGCTCAACATCAACATAGGTCTGCTGGCGCTCCCTGTTACATACATAGTTTCGGTGTTCCTTATGGGCAACTCCGTCAAGGATACTGTGGCCTTCTGGCCGACGAGCACAATGTTTACGGTTGTTTCACTGTGCCTTTTCTTCGGCTATGTGAACGAGACCGGAGCCGCGAACAAGATTGCGAGCATCCTCCTGTACAAAACCCGCAATTATCCCGCTCTGCTCCCGTTCACCATCATGCTCATCGCGGTGGTGCTTACCTCTACCGGAGCCAACCCCTTCGCAGTGGCGGCTATATGCTGTCCTCTGGTATTCAACATCTGCGAGCGCACTGGTAAAAACGCAATTCTCGGTTTTGCGATGTTCACTTGCGGCACCAATATGATGTGCTATGTTCCATGGTCGGCCGGATATGCGGTCCAGGTGGGCGTAATCACAAACGGGGAGCTAGCCGAGGGAGTCGGTACCTACATGACCGGCGTTTTCCTCGGATACCTTGTGTTCTTCTTTATCTGCGGCCTTCTCATGTACATTTTTCTCAAGGGACCAACGTATATGACAAGCCAGAATGACCTGACCCCTCCGGAGCCCTTTGATAAAAAACAGCGCACCGCTCTTATCCTCGTTGTCATAATGGTTGCCGTGATTATACTTCCGACCGCCATCGCCACCATCACGGGCAGCAAAGCGATAAAGGCGTTTTCCAGACAGATTGACGTCGGCTTTGTCGCGACGGTTCTGGCTGCCGTCAGCGCGGTCCTGAAGCTGGGAGACACTAAAAATGTCATAGTCAAGCAGGTCCCCTGGACCACTATAATTATGATTTGCGGCGTCGGTATGCTTATAAATGTTGCGGCTGCCGGCGGGGCGATTGAGGTCGTCGGAGATTGGATAGGCACCTCAATTCCCAAGTTCTTTGTTGTTCCCATGCTTTTCCTTGTGGGCGGAATTTTGTCGATGTTTGTCTCGACAAACAATGTGGCAATCCCAACCCTGTTTGCTATCGTGCCGGCGATAGTCGCCGCATCGGGGCTCAATCCGCTGATAATCTATATAGCGATTGCGGTTGGCTGCAGTTCCACCGGATGCTTCCCGTTTTCCGGCAGCGGTTCCTTCGCCCTTGCGGTTTGCCAGAATGAGAAGCTGAGTGCCCAGTTATTCAAGGATCAGATGAAGATGGCCGCGTTTCAGCTTGTGATTGGAATAATCCTCTCATTTATATGCGCCATGATATTCTGATAGCCTTGCGTTATTGAATGGGAAGAAATTACCTTATTCAGACGGACTGAAGCTCTGTTAACAGAATAAGAAAACAGCAAAAGGGCCCTCTGCCTAATTTAAGGCAGAGGGCCCTTTTGCTGTTTTCTTTCAGAAATCCTGAGCTCTTGCTTGCTGCATCAGTGCTCCCAATCACGGCCCTGATCAAGGTCCCAAAGACGGAAAAGCTCGTTGTAAAACGGCGGGCGGGGGGAGTCATATTCCATGATGGGTTTCATGCTGCGGTAACCTACACCGAGGGCGTCAATTTCCCGCAGCCCTGCGGCAAGCTCGGAAAGCCGAGAGAAGGGGACGCTGAAAATAATCTCGTTTGCACCGGCCAGCGCGCGCTCCTGGTCGCCGGGGTCGGGAATTGTTATGGCGTAATTTCCGGTTTTCATCGGCGTAACGATGGCGTGTATACAGGAGTCTATGGCGTCAAAATTTGAGCTGAGCATTTTTCCGGTCTGGTTCTTGACGCCCCAGATAAGGCTGCGGAGCTGGTAATTATTGTCGCAGTTGATGAGAATTATGTCGGGGATAAAATCAGCCGACTCGGCGGGCGCCATGAGCATGCCCGCATATTTCCCGTACTCCAACTTCGGAAAGGCGGCGAAAAAGTCCCTCGCCTGATTCAAATCGCCGATACCGAGGTTTTTCGCGACCTCCTCAAAGGCTGGCATACCGGGCTCGCAGGCGACGTGGCCGAGCCCAATCAGAGGGTTCCAGCACCAGTGGTCCTGCTTGCAGAACCAGACGCTTCGGCCCTCGCGCTTGGTTAGCGCCAGCGCCTGGCACAGGGCCATATGCTCACCCTTGTCGCGCATGGGGCGCAGGGCGTTTTCGGGGACCGAGGACTCATCCTCAAGCATTTTAACCGCCTGCGGGTGCAGGGACAGGTGCAGTGTGGAAATTATGTAGCTTATTGTCCGGCGCATTTCTTCTGCGTTCATGAATTCTCCTCCTGTCTGAAAATTTGCAGCCATCATATATGAAGCGCAGCCTGAAAGGCCTGGTTTACTGCCTCAGCGATGGTGGCGGCACGCTTGGCGTCGCCTATTACATATACGTCTGTCTCCGGAGCGCAGTGGCGCAGCTCGTCGGCCTTGTCGAGGAGAGGCGTCATACCGGAGGCGAGCAGAACGGTGTCCGCGGGAAGCGTTACTGTTTCATTTGTGTCGAGATTGAGGCACATTACGTCATTATTACGTATTTCTGTGAGCGCGGTGCGGTAGAGCACAGGGATTCCCCTGTCCTGAATAATAGTGCGCATCTCCTTTGCGCTGGTGCCGATGGAGGCGCTCAGACGGGCAAAATTCTCCTTCTCGCCGGGGCGGGAAATAACAGTCACCTTGTGTCCCTGGGCGTGATAATCAATCGCGGCCTCGAGTCCGACGGAGCCCGCGCCGACTATTACCACGTTTTCCCCCACCGGCAGGGCTTTCAGCTCAGCCTCAGGAGCCCAGAGGACATGCGCATTTTCCGCGCCGGGCACATGGGGAACGCGCGGCTCGGCTCCCACGGCTATGATAAGCGCGTCGTAGCCGGCCTCGTCGAGCATTTCCTTCGTGGCCTCGGTGTTCATGAGAACCGTGACATTGTCCAGCTTTGCGTGCTTTTCAGTCTGATATTGCAGCCACTTGAGGTAGTCGCGGCAGTCCCCCTTGAAGGGAGGCGCGGCGGCATAGCGGACACAGCCGCCTATCTCTCCGGTTTTTTCATAAAGCGTTACTCTGTGCCCGCGCTCGGCCAGGGTCATCATGGCCTGCACACCGCCGGGGCCCCCGCCGATGACGGCGACATTTTTAACCTGTACGGCCTTCGGCACGACACCGTCGCGCAGCTCGCTCGTCATGGCGGACATGGGATTGACAGCGCAGTAAATGGGCTTGGGAATAAAAAGATGCTTTGTGCAGGTGTCGCAGCGCAGGCAGGGACGGCGTTCCTGCGGCTGGTTGTGGGCGTATTTGGCGGGCATGTCGGGGTCGGCCATGAGCGGGCGGCACATGGCCACGAAATCCGCCTTTCCGCTTGCGATTATCTCCTCGGCCATGTCGATGCTCGTTATCGAGCCGACGGTGGTGACGAGCAGGTCGGGATACGCCTTTTTTATATCCGCGGCGTAGTGGACGTTGAAGCCGCGGTCCATCATGTAGTTCTGGCACCAGTTGCGGTAGTATGCCATGTCAAAGTCGCTGTGCAGGCCGGCGGAGACGTGAAGTATGTCTATGTGGTCCTTGAGATGGGAGACGAGCTCGAGCGTCTCGTCAAAATGCATGGACCCCTCGGCAATCTCGTCGGCGGAGATTCGGAACTCTATCACGAAATTTTCTCCGCACTTTTCACGTATCGCATCGCATACCTCAATAGCAAAGCGCGCGCGGTTTTCAACGCTGCCGCCGTATTCGTCGGTGCGGTGGTTGTAAAGCGGGCTGGTGAACTGGCTTATCAGGTTGCCGTGCCCTCCATGTACAAGGACGACATCCATGCCGGCACGCTTCATGCGCTGAGCAGCGTCGGCATATTTGTTGACGGTCTGGCGTATCTTTTCATGCGTCATCTCTATGGCAGGGATGGGCTCGCGGCCGAGCCGCGCAGCCCGGGAGCGCTCAGTCGAGGAGATATTCGGCGAGGAGCTGAAGGGCGCGTGCCCAACAGTCTCAAAGGCCGTATTCTCGCCGTTGTGGTTTATCTCCAGCGAGGCATGGCAGTCGTATTGCTTACACATGTCGGCGTAACGCGCCAGATTCAAAATGCAGTCATCACTGCTCAAATCGAGCTGATAAGCCTCGTCCCTGCATTCAGTGATGTCAATAGAGGAGTTGCCGACATAGAGCGTACAGACTCCGCCGCGCGCGAACATGCGGAACCAGTCCAAAAATTCCGGCGTTACCTGCCCGTCAGGGCTCGCGAGGTTGGGGGATGGGGGAGCCAAAACGATTCTGTTCTTAAATTCAACGCCGCGTATTCTGACAGGGGAAAAAACGTGAGTATATTTTGAGCCCATAAGAAACCACCTTTGCATTAACCTTTCCGCGGCGCGTGACGCGTCCTGCGGTATAAATATTTGAACTATCTTAGCATGAAGAAACGGAAATTTAAAGGAAATTACATGAATTGAGCGATTCTAAATACGCATAGAACTATACATTGCCATTTTATGAATGTATATGTATTATGAACAATATAGGCTAAAATTTGCTGTGGATATTAAGCGCTTTGCCCGGGTATAGGCGAGGGGGCTTACCCACAGGGAGAACATGACGGCAGAAAGGAATGTGCGCTATGTATCAGTTTCATCCTTTTACCGAGCGAATAGGGCGTATGCGCGAGCGGATACGCGACCGTGTTGTACAGTATGACGCGGAGCGTGCCAAAATTATTACCGAGAGCTATCGGGAAAACGAATATGTGATACCCATTATCAAGCGTCCGCTGTCACTGTACGCGCTGTGCGAGAAGATGACGGTGCTGGTGGACGACGACGAGATAATAGTCGGAAACAAGGGACCGAATTTTTTCAGCAGTCCGGCCTACCCCGAGTGGGGAATAACCGACTGGGTGGTGGACGACGTAGCCTCCGGACGCTGGACGCTGAACGGCGAGGGCTTTTACATAAACCCGCCGGAGGACGGCATAAAATATTGCATATCCAAAGAGGACTATGAGTATCTCGCCTCCATAAAGGATTACTGGGCGCACCGCAAGGTGGGCACTATGGCGGATGCTTGGAAGCCGGACGGCTATGACGAGCTGGCCGCTTTGAACGTCAGCAGCTATGTCGAGGGAGGCATGAGCCTTATCGGCCTGCCCGCAGGGCACCTTATCGCCGGGTACCCTAAAATAATCAACACCGGCTACGCCGCGATACGCAAGCAGGCGCAGGACTGGATTGATGAGCACCGCGGAAACATGATGGGCGAGGACATGAACCGGTATCTGTTCTACAAGTCCGCGGTAATTACCTGCGATGCGGCGATACTGCTTGGAAAACGTTATGCCTCTGCCTGCCGCAAAAAGGCCGCGGGGGAGAGTAAGCCCGAGAGGAAAGCGGAGCTTGAGCGCATGGCCGAGGGGCTGGAGTGGATTTCGGAAAATCCCGCCCGCAGCTTCTGGGAGGCATGTCAGGCCACAATGCTTTACCAGGTGATGATTCAGAATTACGACCTTGTACCCAGCCCGTCGCTCGGCCGCTTCGACCAGTACACCTGGCCGTTCCTGAAAAAAGACCTCGATGCCGGAGAGATTACCATGGAGCAGGCGCAGGAGATTGTGGATGCCTTTTTTCTCAAGGCCAACTGCTTCTACGGCGCGGGACCGGCGAAGCTGGTGGACACCACCGGCATCGGCAATACATATCAGAACACTACGGTCGGCGGCGTAATCCCCGCCACGGGAGAGGATGCGACGAATCCCGTGACCTATATGGTTTTCGAAACCATAGGCCGTCTGAAGCTGCACGACCCGACCATTGTGTTCAGAACCAACAAAAACACGCCCGATGAGCTGTGGGAATGCGCGCTGGCGACCTCGAGCCTTGTCGGCGGACTGCCGCTTTACTACAACGACGAGGTCGTGATTCCCGCATTGATGCAGGAGCTCGGCTTTACTCTTGAGGACGCCAGAGACTACGGCTGCATCGGCTGTCAGGAGATTGTCGGCAGCGGAAACGACTACCCCGCACCGAACGGCATGCACCCGCCGCATGCGTCAATCTGGTGGGGCAGCGTGCTGAACATGGCCATAAACGATGGCAAAAACCCATTCAACGGCGTTCAGTCGAGCCTGCACACTGGTTTCCTGTACGAGATGACCTCGATTGAGCAGGTGCGTCAGGCGGTTAAGAGGATGGGCAATTACATTCTCAAGCTGTTCGTGACCATGAACAACTACGCCGAGACACTCTCGCCCTTCTTCGCTCCGGAAAGCGTGCTGTCGATATCCATCGACGGCTGTATGGAGAACGGACGCGACGTTGTAAACGGCGGGGCGAAGTACAACTCCTTCGGCGGCACCGCCACCGGCCTTGCGACCGTGGCAGATTCGCTCACTACGATAAAATACATGTGCTTTGACAAGAAACTGTGTACCACGCGTGAGCTCTATGACGCCGTGATGGATAACTGGGAAGGACATGAGCTGCTGCGCCAGCAGATTCTCGCCGAGGTGCCGCACTACGGTAACAACGACCCCTATGCCGACGAGGAGCTGAAATGGTGCAACGAGATGTACGCCGAGGCCTGCCGCGAGTGCTGCAGCGTCCGCTCCAAGGTCTACAAGGCGGGGCTTTACGGCGCGTCCGACCACGTGGCCCAGGGCAAGCTGACCTGGGGCACACCCGACGGCAGAAGCTTTCCCGCCCCAATCGCCGACGCGGCCTCACCGGCGCAGAGCAGGGATAAAAACGGTCCGCTCCAGGTGTTCAACAGCGCCTGCTGCTATGACCATAAGCCCTTCCTCGGCGGTATTGCGCTAAATCTGCGTATGCATCCGAGCGTTCTGAGCCGCGACGACGGCGCGGTAAAGCTGCGTGACGCCACGAAGGCATATTTCGACAACGGCGGCATGGAGGTTCAGTACAACGTCGTCGATACGCAGACGCTGCGTCAGGCGCAGGCCAGCCCTGAGGAATACAGGGACCTTGTCGTTAGAATCGCGGGCTATTCCGCTTACTTTGTCGAGCTTGGGACTGACCTTCAGAACGACATAATCGCAAGAAACGAAAACCGCATGTAACGGCGCATTGCCGCTTAAAAACCTCGTGAGGAGTGAAAACAATGCCGGAGCCTTTAACGCAGCATGACTTTCAGCGTATGGGGCAGGAGCTTTCCGACCTGCTGACTCTGAGGTATTCCCCGATTGCGCTAAAGCTGATATACGACGAGTCCGAAATCCCTGACGGCTCCATGAGGCCATACAGGGACAAAAACGGACATCTGGCGATGTGTCAGGCGTTTGCGATGGTGAGAAGGGAAAGAAAATCCATCACAATGCTCAGGGACGACCACTGGTGCGTCTGGCCGCTGGTGTCCTATGGTCTGGTGGAGCTGACGGACGAGGATATGGATTATATGGGAAGGATGCTGTTCTTCTCCGACGCGGAAAAGGGCGTTGAGTTTCTGCGCAGCGGCTATCCCAGGCTTGAATCGGAGCGGCAGCCGGTTGGCTTTACGCTCGCGCCGCTGGAGAAAACGGACTTTGTTCCGGACGTGATAAGCGTATACTGCCGTCCGGCGCAGGTGAGAAGCATACTCATGGCGGTGCGCTATGAGACGGGGGAGCAGCTCAGGCTGAGCCTCGACTCGGTGGACTCTTGCGTGCATTCCACGATTCCGGTGCTCAACGGGCAGGACTTTAACCTGACGGTCCCCGACCCCGGCGAGTACGAGCGCGCGCTTACGGACGAGGACGAGCTGATTTTCACCCTGCGCGGAGAGAGGCTCAGCTCTGTTGTCAAAAATCTGAAGCAGCTCAGCAGTGCGGGCTTCGGCTACAGGGAACTGGCGATGGGCATGCAGTACGACACGCCGCGGCCTGAGTTTTATAACACCATGTTTGAGAAATGGGGGTTGAAAACGGGCAGTCAATGGGATAAATGATAATTTGAGGGAATATAGGTTCAACAAAACTTAAAGGGAGAGTGAAAAAATGGAGAAAAAGGAAAAATTCTGGTCTCTTGAAAAGAACAATGCCCTTGAAAACGTAATTGACAAGATCTTCAAGCTTGTCAGCATGGTGGCTATTTTAGCCACAGTCATCATCATGGTTATTACGGTGGCGGACGTCATTCTCAGAGCGGTCGCGAGCAAGTCCGTTCAGGGCGTCATGGAGCTGACGCAGTTTCTCATGGTTTTTGTCTGCTATTTTTCCATGCCTTGGGTTACCTGGCAGTTCGGCCATATAAAGGTGGACCTGCTGACCACAAAGCTGCCGGAAAAGGCTCAGGGAGTGATTCTTGTTATTGACAAGCTCCTGTGCATCGTCTTCACCGCTCTGATGATTTTCGAGGTCTGGAAGCAGGGCGGCCAGGCGAAGATTATGCACTCCGTGGGAGCGGTTACAAGGATTCCCGTCTACCCGTTCTATTATGTCACCTCCATAATGATGGTCTTTGTTCTGGTGGCGATGATAATTAACATCATTTCCCTCGCGGCGCTCGGAAAGGAGAAAGACAGATGAGCTTGACTTTAGTAGGTATTCTCGGAATCCTTATTCTGATTGTCCTTATCTTCCTGCGCGTGCCCATCGGGTTCGCCATGGGCATTATAGGCTTTCTCGGCCTGTGGTATCTGCGCGGCTTTGCCCAGGCGGCAATGGTCGTGGGCTTGGAGCCGTACTCCCAGGTCGCGGTCTACACCTTCAGCTGCGTGCCGCTGTTCGTATTCATGGGCACGCTTATCGCCAACACCGGCATAGGCAAGGAGCTGTTTGACTTTGCCTCCAGCTTCCTCGGACACGTCAAAGGCGGTCTGGGCATGGCCTCCGTGTGCGCCTGCGGTATTTTCGCGGCAATCTGCGGACACAGCCAGGCCAGCGCCATCACAATGAGCAAGGTCGCTTACCCCCAGCTCAAGGCCCACGGCTATGACGAGGGCATGTCCGCCGGCGCTCTGGCCGCGGGCGGCTCCATAGGAGTCATGATTCCCCCGAGCATGGGCTTCATCCTCTACGGTATGCTCACTCAGGAATCCATAGGCAAGCTGTTCATGGCCGGATTGCTGCCCGGCATACTTCAGGTGGTTCTGTTCTGCATCGTGTTCGGAGTCGTCGGCTACTTCAAGCCCAGTCTGGCGCCTGCAGCGGAGAAGGCAAGCTGGAAGGTCCGCCTCCAGACGCTCAAGAGAACCTGGCCTGTTCTGGTTTTGATGCTCGTGGTTCTCGGCGGCATTTACTTAGGCTGGTTCACCACCACCGAGGCCGGCGCAATCGGCGCGTTCGGCGCGGTTATTGTCTCCGCTCTTGACCGCCGCCTCACATGGAAAAATGTCGTTGAGTCCATGCGCGACGCGGTTCAGACCTGTGGCATGATTATCATGATGCTCGTCGGCGCTCACATATTCATGCGCTTTCTCACCGCGGCCGACATCCCCAACACCATCAACGCTTTCATCAGCGGCGTGAACGCACCGCGCGCGGTTATACTGCTCGGCATAGTCATTGCCTATCTGGTAATGGGCTGTGTGCTGGATATTTTTGCCGCCATTCTGCTGACCGTTCCGATTTTTTACCCCGTAATGACCTCCCTGGGCTTCTCCGGAATCTGGTTCGGCGTGCTGGTTGTCGCTCTGATGGAGATGGGCGAGATAACCCCGCCTATAGGCATGAACGTGTTTGTCCTGTCCTCGGCCTGCAAGCTGGAGGTCGGGAAAATATTCAAGGGCGTTATCTGGTTTATCGCGGCCGACGCTGTTTTCATACTTATCCTGTGCCTGTTCCCAGGCTTCACGCTGCTTTTGCAGTAAGCTAATATTCGTAGCCCACGGCGGGGCCGCTTACCCCGCTGCAAATATAACTGTAGAGTAAAAACAACAAAAAACTTAGGAGGTTTCAAAAATGAAAAAGACTAAGGGTATAGCTCTCCTGCTTGCCTGCGTTATGTGCCTCATGTTCGTTCTGAGCGGCTGCGGTGGCACTCCCAGCAACAGCAACGCTTCCGACAACAGCAACGCTTCTGGCGACGCCAACGCTCCGGCCAATTCTTCCGACGGCGAGGTTTATGAGATCCGCATCGCGCTGTGGGACTCTGCGGCGATCCCCGCCGGCGTGGAGCTGGAGAAGGCCGTCGCCAAGATGAACGAGCTCGGCGGCGGACGCATCGACGCCAAGGCGTATTTCTCCGAGACGCTTCTGTCCACTCCGGACTCTCTGAGCGGCACGGCTCAGGGCCTGGCTGACATCACCTACTGGCAGGTAGACCTGGTTGCCGGAACCACTCCCATCGCCTCCATGCTGACCCTTCCCTTCACCCAGGCAATGCCCAAGTCCCAGGGCCTGACTAACGCTGTGCGCGAGCTCGTTCTCGATACTCCCGACAACCCCTTCCAGAAGGAGCTGGCGGACATGAACCTGACATGGATTGACATCAAGGAGCCCGACGGCATGTCCTTCCACCTGACAAAGGATATGCCCATATACGATATCAATGACCTGTCCGGTCTGAAGATTATTGGCGTTGCCGAGATGCAGAACTACCTTGCCCTCGGCGGCGGCAACATAGTGAGCATGGGCGTCGGAGACTTCTACACCTCCCTGGAAAAGGGCGTTGTGGACGGCTCTCTCCATCATCTGGCTCTGGTTGACATTTTCTCCGAGCATGAGCTGACCAAGTCCCATACCATTTACGGCGAGAACACCGGCCTGCACTGCTGCGCTGTCGGCTGGATAGGCAACAAGACCTTCTGGGACGGCCTGCCCGCGGATATTCAGGACATAGTCCGCGAGTGTCTGGCCGAGCAGCAGGACGCAATGATTAAGGCTGACGACGAGATAACCGAGGCTCTGATGACCAAGCTCGCCGAGGACGGCCAGCCCGTTTATGAGGTTTCCGAGGAGGATATGGCTTCCTGGTACGAGGCCGGCCAGACCATTGTTGACAAGTGGCTGGCTGACCACGCGGACGATTCCGACGTGGATATCTACGAGTGGTACGACAAGTTTATGGAGCTTGCGGCCGCTCACATGGATGACTGATAATTTCCCGTGCGGCATACGGCCGGCATTGTGCTGGGCTAAACAATGAAGCCGGCTGATTAAAAGGTACCTCTTTTCTCATCGGTCAGGCCGCAGATTTTCGGATTTGCGGCTTGACTGTCAACAAAAAAACACGTATGCTTCATAACAGGAAACATACGTGTTTTTGCTGATTTTCGTATTGGCCGGCGGGTGTTGCTGCGCGTGACGGCCCTGGTGAGGTTTAATTAATGGTTCAGGTAAAGCATCTGACAAAAAGCTACGGTGCGGCCACCGTGCTCAAGGACGTAAGCTTCGAGCTTGAAAATGGGAAGATATACGGACTCCTTGGCCCTAACGGGGCGGGAAAGTCAACACTGATGAATATTCTCACCGGCTATTTGGCGCAGAGCGGCGGGGGAGGGCTTATAAACGGAATAAGCATGAGCTCTGCGCCGCTTGAGGCGAAAAAGCGCATCGGTTATCTTCCGGAGGTGCCGCCGCTGTATGGCGACATGACGGTTCGGGAGTATCTGAAATTTTCCGCGCAGCTCAGAAAAATTCCGAAGTCTCGGCGCGGGGAGGAGCTGTGCTCGGCTATGGAGCGCACGGAAATAAAGCCTGTTGCAGACAGGCTGATAAGAAATCTCTCCAAGGGCTACAAGCAGAGAGTTGGTCTGGCCTGCGCCACACTCGGAGGGCCGGAGCTTCTGATTCTGGACGAGCCCTCGGCGGGACTGGACCCAAAGCAGATGGTAGAGATGAGAGGCGCAATAAAAAGCCTTTCCGGCGGCAGCACGGTTTTGGTAAGCTCGCACCTTCTCCATGAGCTTGAGAGTGTGTGCGACGAGCTGCTGCTGATATGCCGTGGCCGCCTGATTGCAAAGGGGAGCCCTTCTGCGCTGAGTACAAGGGCGGGAGCCGGCGCGGCACTGAGACTGCTTGCCGCAGGGAGCGCTGAAAAAATAGAGGGAGTACTGTCCGCCGTGCCCGCGGAGCTGAAATGGACGCTTGTGAAGGAGCGGGAGGGGGAGTGCGCCTACACTATAGAGACACGGCAGGGGCAGGACGTGCGCGAGGCGGTCTTTCGCGCTTTCGCGGGTGCGGACTGCCCGATTTTAGAGATGAATCAGATTAATTGCTCGCTTGAGGAGCTGTTTTTAAGGCTGACCGGCGGCGAAGATGGGAGGGAAACGTAATGTTCGCGGTTTTCAGAAAGGAGCTGGGAGCTTACTTTAACTCCATGCTTGGGTATGTTTTTATCGCCTTTTTTCTGGTTATGGTCGGACTCTATTTTCTGACCGTCAATATAATAAGCGGAGTGCCGTATTTTTCCATGGCGCTCAACGACGCAATGTTTGTCTTTCTGATTGGCGTTCCGCTGCTGTCCATGCGCTCGCTTGCAGAGGAGAAGGCCGCGCGCACGGACCAGGCCCTGCTGACCTCGCCGAACACTGTCACCGGGATTATTTTGGGGAAATATTTCGCTATGCTCGTGATGCTGGCTGTTCCCTTCGCCGTTTTCTGCCTTTTTCCGCTCGTAATTTGTTGTTTTGGAGACTGGTACCCCAAGGCGGATTATGCGGGCATTTTTGTGGTTTTTATGATTGGCGCCGTGTTTCTTTCAATAGGCATGTACGTCTCGTCAACTACGGAAAGTCAGATGGCCGCGGCCGTGGGGACATTTGCAATTGTTCTGCTGCTCTACCTATGGGACGACCTTATTGCGTATATGCCGTCGGGACTGCTGACAAAGCTGATGCCCGCGTTTTCACTCACCGCGCCGCTGCGCTCGCTCATCGGCGCTCAGGTGCTGGAGCTGCGGGGGATAATTCTGTATCTGTCCGTGATATTTTTTTTCCTGCTGCTCACGGTGCAGAATTTCAAAAAGCTTTGAGCGGTGGTGCGAGGTACTGAAATGAAGGAAAAAAAATCAGCTTTCCGCTCAGCGCGCGTGAGGCGTGCCGCCGTGGTGCTGGCTGCGGCGCTGGCGCTTGCCGCGCTCAATCTGCTGGCAAACAGATTCGTGACGCTCGGCCTTGACCTGAGCCGGACGGGCATCTATGCAATTTCGGAGCTGTCAAGGGAATATATTGCCGGGCTGGATGAGGACATAGAGATTGTGATAATAAGCTCCGAGCCCGACGCCCGCATCGTGAAATTTGCGCAGAAATACGCGCAGCTGTCCGAGCATATCAGCCTGCGAACCGCGGACCCGGTTTACGAGCCTGAAGTTCTCGCGCAGTACGGCGCAGCGGAGCAGACAGTCGTGTTTGCCGGCGCAGGGGGACGCGTGGAGCTGGTGAGCTTTGCGGACATCGTGCAGTACGACAAGCTGCAATACGCGTATTACGGCGAGTATAAGGAGACGGCGTTTGACGGGGACAGCCGTTTTACAAATGCCGTTGCCGCGCTTTTAAGTGAGGGCTCAAAGAAGGCTTACTGTCTTGCAGGCCATGCGGAGGCGGAGCTTCCGGATGCTGCGGCACGAGAGATGGAGAAGTCCCGCTTTGTGCTGGCGGAGGTGAACCTTCTGACCGACGGCGGCGTTCCGGAGGACTGCGATGTGCTGGTAATCAACGCGCCACGGACAGACCTGGCAGCGGACGAGCTGAAAATGCTTGACGGATATCTGAATGCAGGCGGACATTGCCTGCTTCTGCTGTCGGAGGATGAGGGTGTGGATTTTCCAAACTGGAGCTCTCTGTTGTCTGCGCGGGGTATTGCGCTTGAGAACGGAGTGGCCGGAGACGGAGAGGATTATTATCAGAATGAATACCTTATTTTCTCCCGCCTGAGCACGGCCAACAGCGTGACGGGACGCATTACCGGCGAAAGAAGCTGCCTGCTGAACCACGCCCGCGGTATAAGCGTGAGCAAACCGCAGGAGGGAAGCGGATGGACAGTCAGCGCGCTGCTGACAAGCTCCGAACGGGGATACCTGTCGGTGCCTGGAGGCGCGCGCTCTGAGTACGGAACAATAACCTTTGGCGCTGTGGCCTCAGACCGGCAGAGAGGGGCGTATCTGTTTGTGCTGCCGGCTTCACTGATTGACGGGACTATTTTGGCCAATTATGGGAACGTGTGCAACCTTGAGCTTTACATGAACGCCGCCGTGGAGGGCTTTGAAAATTTTGACAGCTTTACTATTGCGCCGGTAAGCCTTTCAATGAGCTATAACGCTATACCGCGCGCGTATGCCAATGCTGCGGCGCCGGCGGCGCTTGTGCCGGTGCTGCTTGTCTGCCTCGGCGCGCTCAGGCTGTTTGTGAGGCGCAGAAGGTGAGAGTGAAGTACTGAATGCAGGATAGATGGAGTGCGGAGGGTATGCATGCCGCACATCAATACAAAAACAGAAATCAGCTATGCAAAATATGAAGAGGTGGAGCGGAATATCAATGCTATAATTGAGCTATCAACATAAAAGATTGAACGCTTATTTGGAAAGGATGTACAGATATGGTAAAATGGAATGATATTACACCGCGTGTACAGAAAATGCGCGCGCGCTACCGCAGCACCCAGCCCCGCCTGTGCACTGCGAGATATCGTCTTGTGACAGAGTTTTACATGGACAACATGCAGCTTACAGGCATTCTTAAGAGAGCAAAAAGCTTCAAAAACCTGTGCGAAAAGCTTCCCGTGCTTATAAATGACGAGGAGATTATAGTTGGCGAGCAGGTCACATCATACCGCGCCAGCGCGCTTTTTCCGGAGATTACCTTCCGCTGGATTGTGGATGAGCTGACCAACGGAGACCCTATGGCCAGGGAGTCCGATCCGTACATCGTATCCGAGGAGGATAAGGAGTACATACTCTCCACCGCCGACTTCTGGCTGCATAACAACATGAGCCAGATTTGGGACGAATATCTCCCTGTCGGCTACCATGAGCACAGCGAAAACGGTATGCTCATGTTCCGTGACGAGAACAACACCACCACGCCCGTGGGCCACTTCTGCGCGGACTACAACAAGGCGATAAACAAGGGCTTCGGCGCCATAAAGCGCGAGGCCGAGGAGAAAATGGCCGAGCTGGAGAAAAACGGCCTGTACGGTGACAGCAGCAAGAAGTATAGCTTTTACAGGGCGGTGGCCATAGTCAGCGAGGGCATTATTATCTGGACAAAGCGCTACGCCGCGGAGGCGAAGCGCCTGGCCGGACTGGAGAAGGACATGGACCGCCGCGCCGAGCTGCTCGGCATGGCCGAAAGCCTCGACCGCATTATCGAAAACCCCTGCGAGACCTTCCAGGATGCGGTGCAGTGCATATACATCTATTATCTGGCACAGTGCCTGGACGGACAGCAGCACGGACTGAGCCTCGGCCGTGTAGACCAGTATCTCGGAAAGTTCTATGAGGCCGACATAGCTGCCGGCCGCCTGACCCCCGAGAGAGCGCAGGAGATTATGGACCTGTTCTACCTCAAGCTGGCCGAGCCGAACAAGATGTGCCAGTATGACCCGACCACGATTGCAAACCCCGGCTATACCAGCGGCAACCTTGTGACCATGGGCGGCGTGGACAGGGACGGCAGGGACGCGACCAATCCCGTAACCTACCTTATGCTCCAGGCCTCCGGACGCCTTGTTCTCCATTCACCCCCGCAGGCCCTGCGCATTCACAAGGACACCCCAGACGAGCTGTGGGAGCTCGCGATTGAGACGACGAAGCGTGCCGGCGGAGTGCCGACCTTCGAGTACGACGGCGTGATTATTCCAGCCCTGGTCAAACGCGGACTGACTCTTGAGGACGCGCGCAACTACTGCCTGATTGGCTGTGTGGAGCCCTCCGGCTGCGGCGACGAGTGGGCGCAGCCGGGCGGAACGGGCTGCGAGTCCTACATAAACCTTGTCGGCGCCGTGCTGCTGGCCATGAACAACGGCACAAACCCGATGCCGGGCCGTGACGGAAAGGTCAAGCCCAACACGGGGCTTCAGCTGGGCTATCTCTACGACTACAAGACCTTCGAGGAATTCCAGGACGCCGTGCGTCAGCAGATGGAGTATTTCATCCGCTGGCATGTCTCCTGCGAGAACATGTGGGAGTCCGTAGCCGAGCAGATTCACCCCCTGCCGCTGGTTTCCGCGACCATGGCCGGCTGCATGGAAAAAGGCAAGGACGTTATGTCCGGCGGCGCGAAGTACAACTCCACCGGCAACTCCGCTATCGGCATCGGCAATGTGGCCGAGTGTCTGAACGTGATAAAGTACGCTGTTTTTGACAAAAAGCTCTGCACCGCGCGCGAGCTTTATGACGCGGTTATGGCAGACTGGGAGGGATATGAGGAGCTGCGCCAGATAATCGTCAATGAGGTTCCCCATTTTGGGAACGCTATTGATGAGTGCGACCAGTTCTCCCGCTGGACCGCGAAGGTCTACGCCGACGCCATAAATGCCTCCCACGGTCCCCGCGGCCGCTGGTCCGCCGGCTGCTACCCCGTGACGCTCAACACCGTCATGGGCTGGTTTACCTGGGCATCTCCCGACGGGCGAAAGAAGGGCACGCCGCTGTCCGACGGCATTTCTCCCGTGCAGGGCTATGACAAGTCCGGCCCGCTGGCCTGTCTGAACTCCGTGCTCGGCTATGACCAGAGCGATTTCGGCAACGGCACTCTGCTGAATATGAAGCTGCACCCGACATCCCTCAAGGGCGAGGACGGCAACCGTAAGCTCAGAGCGGTCATGGAGACCTATTTCGAGCGCGGAGGAATGGAGCTGCAGCTCAACATCGTCAGCTCCGACACTCTGCGCAAGGCGCAGGAGCATCCGGAGGAATACAAGGACCTGGTTGTACGCGTCGCGGGCTTCTCAGCATATTTTGTCGAGGTGTTCAAGGACTGTCAGGACGACCTTATCCACAGAACGGAAATGGCAATATGAATAAATTGGGCATGAGGCCGCACACGGCCTCATGCCCGAAGGGAAAACGCCCTACGACTGTGCGGGGATGACCGTGGTGCATCGGGGGCTGAATAAACAAAACAAAACGATGGAGGTACGGTAATGTCTGAGACTTTGAAGGGACGTATTTATGATATTCAGGGTTTTTCCGTACAGGACGGGCCCGGAATACGGACGACGGTTTTTCTCAAGGGCTGCCCTCTGCGCTGTCCATGGTGCCACAGTCCCGAGTCCCAGCTTTTTACGCCGCAGCTTAGCTGGATTTCAATGCGCTGCATCGGCACAAAGATGTGCGACAGCCGCTGCGTCAAGTCCTGCCCGAAGCAGGCGATAGAGCTCGGAGGTACGAGACGGGACTCGGTTTCGGGAGAGGACCTGCAGATGGTACATGTCAAGCGCGATGTCTGTGACAACTGCGGAGAGTGCGCGGCGGCCTGCCATCCCCATGCGCTGTATGTCTGCGGCGAGGAGTACACCGTGGACGAGGTTATGAAGAAAATTCTGGCCGACAGGTCGTTTTTTGAACATTCCGGCGGCGGAGCGACCGTGTCCGGCGGAGAGGCACTGTGCCAGCCAGAGTTCACGCTTGAGCTGCTCAAGCGCCTGAAGGCCGAGGGAATACACACCGCCCTGGACACCACGGGCTACGCTTCGTGGGAGGTCGTGGAGCGGGTCATACCCTACACGGACCTGTTCCTTTACGACCTCAAGCACATGGACAGCAAAAAGCACCGTGAAACGGTCGGTGTGCCTAACGAACCGATTCTCGAAAACGCACTCCGGCTCGCGGAGCGCGGAGCGAAGTTCCAGATAAGGATTCCCGTCATCCCGATGTTCAACGACTCCGTGGAGAACATTGAAGCCACGGCTGACTTCTGCCTTAGACTCGGCGAGGCGGTGGAGGTGGTTCAGCTTTTGCCTTATCACAATCTCGGTGTGTCAAAGCATCTGAGAATCAGCGACGAGAAGGTGGTTGAGGCCGTTCCGCCCAGCGACGAAAAGATGCAGAGCTTTAAGGAGATATTCACGCGAAAGGGAATAAAGGCGACGATTCACTGATTTTATTTAAAGTGCGGCGCTG
>CATJWA010000213.1 GCA_949744025.1 uncultured Eubacteriales bacterium | reverse complement strand
GAGGGATTCGAACCCTCGAACGGCTTATGACCGTTACACGATTTCCAATCGTGCGCGCTCGACCAGGCTACGCGACTTCTCCACGTCGGCTGTTCAAGTGAAAACACATTAAATTTGTCAGCTTATGTATTATAAATTATTCTAAGCCTAAAGTCAAGAGAAAATTTACGCTCACAAGATGCAAAAAATGTGAAAAGAGCCCGCCGGACTTTCGGCAGGCTCCGTTTTGTCACTTCGCGCTTTTTTTCGACGCGCGGTTTTTCTTGTAGATGATATTCAGGCCCTTGAGCAGCAGGTCCTTTTCCAGATTTATCTGCCGCCGGCACAACGGGATAATAAACTGCGCCATGCCGCCCGTGGCCACTACCGTTGCCTGCCAGCCGAGCTCGGCTTCCATGCGCTCGAGCATTCCGTCTATCATCGCGGCAGTACCGTACATTATGCCGCTTCGCATTGAGTCCTCGGTATTCTTGCCCACTACTTTCTTCGGGCGGTCAAGACGGATACCGGGAAGCTGCGCGGCATTGGCTGACAGCGCCTCGAGCGAGATGCGCACACCGGGAATTATGCATCCTCCAAGATAGGTGCTTCCCTCGTCAACGGCCTCGATAGTCGTGGCAGTGCCCAAGTCGAGCAGGATCAGCGGCGGAGCGTACTCTGACAGCGCGGCCACCGCTATTACTATGCGGTCGCTCCCCACCTGAGACGGATTGTCCATCTGGATATTCAGCCCTGTTTTTATGCCGGGGCCCACCACCATGGGCGGCTTGCCTATGACCTTTACCATTCCCGTACGCACCGAGTTGAACACCGGAGGCACCACGGAGGAGATTATACAGTCGTCTATATCCCTCGGGCTTACGTCGAAAAGGGAGAGTATATTTTTTATCTCCACGCCATACTGGTCCGAGGTTTTTATCCGGTCCGTAGCAATGCGGGCCTCAAAAACGATTTTGTCGTCCTCAAGTCCGCCGATGGAGATATTGGTATTGCCGATATCTATGGCGAGGAGCATGGTTTCTTCACCTCATACCTGCGCGAATTTCCGCATCATTCCGCCTCTGGGCGCGGGGAACGCGGCGCTTTGAAAAGCATGGGCTGGAGCTTGAGCAGTATCTTGCCGAGAGCCGTAACCAGTACGAGCGCGACCACGGCTTCGAGTACACTCGATCCGGTTATCACGCCCATCACAAGGCCGAAAACCGCTTCGATGCCAACACCCATGGCCTTGGCGTACTCAGGGCGCAGCAGAAAATAAATGCTGCCCATTACAAACACGGTGTTCGTCATCGAGCCGATAAAGCCAACCACCGGCAGGGCGATGTAATCGCTTAGCTTAAGCTTTTTCAGACCGATCCACAGCCAGCCGGACACAAGGCCAATCATGGCCCGGCAGCCGACAGCTACCCAAAGGGCTTTGACGGCGCCTGTGCCGCTTGTCGCCAAAAACGGTGAAAACGCGAAGGAGAGCAGGGCCGGCGTCATGGTGTTGCTTATCATCGAGCAGATTCCGAAAACCGCGCCTAAAATAGTTCCGGCAAGCGGTCCGAGCAGTATCGCGCCGACGATAACGGGGATGTGAGTCGTCGTGGCCTTGATTATGGGCAGGGGAATCATCCCAAGCGGCGTATTCGCCAGCAGCACTACTATTGCCGCCATGAGCGCCGTTCCCACCATCCAGTGGACATCGTGTTTGCGTGCTTTCATATTCAATTACCTCCTGCTGCCGCTCCCCTGCTTTTTGGGGATGCAGCGCAATATTGTGAGAGCGGATTTTCCGTCCCTCCAATCACAGCATTATACAGCAGCGCGCACAAATACGCAAGAACAATTTTTTACGTAAGGGATGGTTTTTTCGTTGAAATCCTATAAACCTTATATTATAATTTGTATTATCATAGTAAGGAGGGACTGCGATGCTTATTTCAACAAAGGGACGCTATGCTATGCGTGTGCTTATCGACATTGCCGAGCACCAGACGGACGGTTATGTCCCGCTCAAGGAGACAGCCTGCCGGCAGGAGATATCCGAGAAATACCTTGAAAGCATAGTCAAGGCTCTCGTCCGCGGAGGTATACTTGCAGGTCTGCGCGGCAAGGGCGGAGGCTACCGCCTGCGCAAAACTCCCGAGCATTACACAGTATGGCAGATTCTTTCTCTCACGGAGGGCTCGCTCTCACCCGTAGCCTGTCTTGATGGCGGCGCTTCCCCCTGTGCAAGGGCCGCCGAGTGCCGCACGCTGCCTATGTGGCAGGGGCTGGACAGGCTCATAAGCGAATATCTGGAAGGCTTTACCCTTGCAGATTTGATAAGGGATGGGCAGGCTGGGGACGGCTGTGTAATGTGACGCCTGAGGGGGTATAGGCTGTGTGGGATTGCCTTGATATGATTCCGAGCCGCGGGCTTTTCCGCGGCCCGCACTGGTGGGATCCTATTTTATTTGCTGCGTGTCTTTCCGTAATCCAATATTCCAAAGCTGGCTCATTGTCAGGCACTCCATCTGCCTCAGCATTCATTTGTGTGCATCTCGCTTGCGCTTTTATTGTGTCCGGAGGTATATTGAATTATTTTATTGAAAAGCGAAAGGGCCGTTATTCGCTTCTCATAATCAAAAAGCTTCTTTACTGTTCAGCCTCGATTCTGCTCATGCTTTGCTACCGCTTTGACAGAGGCGATATTTTTATGCTCTGCATTGGTTTTTTTCTTGCCGTTTTTCAGTTCCCGCTGCTGCTTGTAGTAATCGTGATATATAATGAGAATAACAAGGGCAAAAAATGACCCGCCGTCCCAAAAGACGGCGGGTAAGGCGTTTCAGCGCGCCGCCAGTTCCAGCGCCATGTCGAGGATGACGCCCGCCGCTTCGTCCTTGCTCATGAGCGGCAGCTCGCGGACCGTGTCGGCGGTTATCACGGTAATCACGTTCGTGTCCGTGCCGAAGCCCGCGCCTTCGGTTTTGAGATTGTTGGCGCATATCATGTCCACGTTCTTTTTTGTGAGCTTGGCGCGGCTGTTTTCCAGCATGTCGCGCGTCTCCATTGAAAAACCGCAGATAACCTGTCCCGGGCGGCGGTGCTCCCCGAGATATTTTAATATGTCCCGTGTCCGGCGCAGAGGTATCGACAGCTCCGCGTCGGATTTTTTCATCTTGTCGCCGCTGTAGTCCGCGGGAGTATAGTCCGCCACGGCGGCGGCCTTGAAGATGAAATCCGCGTCCGCGCTCCGCCGCGTCACCGCGTCGAACATCTCCGACGCCGAGCGCACGGGCACCGTCTTCACAAATTGGGGCGGTGTGAGCGCCGTGGGGCCGCTGACAAGAGTTACCTCCGCACCCCTCAGCATGGCCGTGCGGGCTATGGCGTAGCCCATTTTGCCGCTGGAGTGGTTTGTAATATACCGCACGGGGTCTATGGACTCCTGCGTCGGGCCGGCGGTGACAAGCACCTTTTTGCCCACGAGGTCGTGAGGCAGCACAATCGCGCGCAGAATGTGCTCACACAGCAGCTCCGGCTCAGGCAGCTTGCCGGGGCCCACCGAGCCGCACGCAAGGCGTCCGCTGGCCGGCTCGATAACCTCCCAGCCAAAGCGTCTCAGTGTTTCAAGATTCTCCTGCGTCACGGGGTTTTCATACATGTTTGTGTTCATGGCCGGCGCGATGAGCTTCGGACAACGGCAGGCCCGCGCCGTGGTGGTGAGCATGTCGTCTGCCAGACCGTGGGCAAACTTGGCGCAGACGTTGGCTGTCGCTGGCGCAATGAGCACAAGGTCCGTGCGCTCGGCCAGGGCGATGTGTTCGACGCTGTGGGAGAAATTTCGGTCGAAGGTATCGACCATCGTGCGGCGTCCGGTGAGCTGCTCAAAGGTCAGTGGGGCAATAAATTTTGTTGCGTTTTCGGTCATGACAACCTCGATGCCCGCGCGCAGCTTCACCAGTGCGGAGGCCAGGTAAGCTGCCTTGTAAGCCGCGATTCCGCCCGTGACGCCGAGAAGTATTGTTTTATCGTGAAGCATAGTGGCTCCTCCTCAGGCAAATTTTATCAAACCAACGCGAATATTATATTCCAATCCCTCAATAACGGCAACATCGTTTTGTTTGCAGTCTGGGGGCGGGTTACTGTTTTATCTTAATCTCCAGCTCCGAGGCCTTATGACGCTCAACTGCTTTAACCGTCACCAGCAGCTTCTCATAATCAAAGCTGTCTCCCTTCTCGGGCGGTTTCCCGAGCTGCTGCATGACCCAGCCGCTGAGCGAGAGCATCTTCGAATTGATTTTCACCCCAAAAAAGCCGCGCACATCGTCGAGGGCTGCGGAGCCGTTTACACTGTATGTACCCTCTCCGGTTCTGCGAAACATTTCACTGACCTCGTCGTGCTCATCCCAGATTTCACCTACCAGCTCCTCTAAAATATCCTCCATGGTAACTATTCCGCAGGTCCCCCCGTATTCGTCGAGGACAACCGCAACATGGGTTTTCCCCTTCTGAAGCCGGCGCATCAGAGCGCTTATCTTCTCACCCTGCATAACATAGGCAACCGGAGCGACAATTTCCCTTATTTCCCGCTCGGTAATACCGGAGCCGGTATAAAAGTCCTTCTGGTGAATCACTCCCACAACGTTGTCTATATTGTTTTCATACACAAGAATGCGAGAAAATTTCGACTGTGAAAACATCTGGGCCAGCTCGCTTTTGGATGCGTCAGCAGGCACGGCCGCCAAATCCATGCGATGAGTCAATATATCCCCTGCCTTTTGCTCCGCAAATTCGATGGCGTTGCGGAGCAGCTCCCCTTCGTCCTTATCAATGCTTCCGTCCTGCTGCACCTCTGTCACCAGCATCAGCAGCTCCTCCTGCGACATCTTGGTGTCAGACTTTGACTTCAGGATACGCGAAAGCAGCTCCTTCCAGCGGGAAAACACAAAATTCAACGGGGTCAGCAGCCAAATAAGTGCACTCAGGAGCGGCGCGGAAAACATCGCAAAGCGTTCGGGGCAGTCCTTGGCAATACTTTTTGGTGAAATTTCTCCGAAAATAAGAACAACTACGGTGACCACCACCGTTGAAACCGTTGCTCCTATATCTCCGTACAGACGGACAAACAATATTGTTCCCAAAGACGCCATGGTGATGTTTACGATGTTGTTGCCTATAAGTATGGTGGAAATAAGCTTGTCATACCGCTCCGAGAGTCTGCACGCAAGCGCGGCCCTCTGATTTCCCTTGTCCGCCAGAGTTTTCAGTCTCGTGCGGTTTAGTGACGAGAATGCGGTTTCCGTGGCGGAGAAGTAGGCGGACAGGAGAACCATTACCGTCATGATAATTACATATGTGAAATTACTCAGCATAAAAATTATAGGCTCCTTTTGTCATGTGTCGCTTTTTGTAAAATATTCCGTAAACGCAAAATAGCACGTCCGCTCTGTTATCAAGCAGCTAACAGCGCAGATATGCTAAACACAACAAACGGTATGCAAAGCTTATACCATCCCCGTCACTGTCCATGCGGCCTATCATCCCTCCTATTTTTTCTGTAATGCGCACATTATAATGGACACACGGCACCTCTGTCAATATGAAAAATGAAAAACGCCCTGACTTCAATGATTTGCTCGGAATGTCCTCCGCATGAGGCGAGGTGGATTACGCTCCGGTATGCTGCGCGCCATTTCCGCACGGAAGTATTCGTATCCAAACAGGAAAAGAATCCGCTTTTCCTGTTTGGATACGGACAACGCGAGATTTTTCGTTATTACTCCTGTCTCCCGTTCCGCCATACTTCGGACCCTCGCGCCTCCGGCCTTCCCCGGCTTATACGCAGAACTCGCTGCGGAATATCACGTCATCCTGTATTTCAGAGGAAAGCTGAACAAAGTACGCAGAGTAGCCGCCTATGCGCACGATAAGGTCTGTATGCTCCGCCGGCTTTTCCTTCGCGTCCTTCAGCTCGCCGGAGTCAACTATATTGTACTGAATATGAGTGCCTCCCGCCGACATAAACGCGTTTGTATATTCCACAAGGCGGTCTATGCCGTCGCTGCTGCTGACAACCGATGCGTTAATTTTCTGGTTGAGGACACTGGCATAGGAGTCCTTAAACCCTACGTTGATTACCGAGCGAAGCACCGCGGTGGGACCGTTCTTGTCAGCGCCGCGCATGGGAGACGCTGAGCCGTCGCACAGAGGCTCCAGCGCCCTTCTCCCGTTGGGCGTCGCGCCAAGGCCGAGACCTCCGTAGTAGTGCCAGGCAAGGCCCTCGCGCGCAATCATTATGGGCCGGAAGGGCGAGTTGTCATAGCTGTGTATGATTGCGCCGGAGTCGTCGCTCACGCGCCTGACCATCTCGTCAACCTCGCTGTCGTCGTTGCCGAACTTTGGCGCGTGCAGGCAGAGCTGGCGTATCTCCTCGCCGCGTTCACCCGCGAAATTGGAGTCCAGCGCATCCATGAGCTCTCCCATGCTCAGCTTCTTTTTGTCGTACACAAGGTACTTGATGGCAAACAGGCAGTCGCCGGCATCAACTATGGCGCGGTCGCCTATGCCCTGGAGCGAATAATCAGGGTGCGGCATCAGATTATCCCGCCCCAGCTCCATTGCCGCGGGCAGTCCCAAAACCGAAATAAGAGGCAGTCGAACATAATTTGCCTCAAGGTCGCGCGCCATGGCGCCCAGCCTGAATATGCGGTGGCTGAAAAACCTGTGCTGGCGCAGAAAAGCGTCGTATAACTCGTCAAATGTTCTGAAATCGCGTGGGTCGCCGGTTTGCAGACCGGTCTGGTTGCCGTTTATATCCACGCCGTTGTGAAGCGCCAGATTCACAAGGCCGGCCACGTTGAAGGCCCCGAGGCCGTGGGCTCCCGTGTGTTCGGCGCGGGTCGGCAGGCAGGGGTACACGCAGCCCAGGCCGCACCACTCCACAGCCTCCTCATACGGGATACCGTCGCGCACATAGTGCGCAATTACCGCGTCGTCATTTTCAAACAGAGGGATGCCGCCTCGGGTTTCAAGGTTTGTTTTGATTGCCTTGCGCATGAGCCAAGCGGGAGTTTTTCTGCTCCACTTCAGGCTGACCGTGGGAGACGATATGGACAGCAGGCCCACGACGTGGAGAATGAGATAGCTCAGCTCGTTGCAGGCGTCGCGTCCCTCGCGGTCAACGCCGCCGACCATGATATTGTTGATGCCGAAGTTAATCTGGTGCGAGAGCTTCTGGCTTGCGGGCTGTACCATGCACTGAGTGCCCCAGCGTCCGATAAGGTCCGCCATGAGCTCGGCCGCGCGCTCAAGCGTTATGGTGCCTGAATTGACATCCCGAATGAAAAAGGGATACAGATACTGGTCTGCACGTCCCCAGTGCGGATTGCAGTGCATCGGGTGCTCAAGGCACTTTGCCGCGCCGCAGATTGCCATGCATTGAAGCGCCTCGTGGAAGGTGCGCGGTGCGTTTTCGGGGACGTACATGCAAATTTCTGCAATCTCAAGTAGCCCGCGGCGGCGCGTCTCATTTTCCTCGGACTCCGACATCCTCCTCGCCAGCTCGGCGTAGCGGTGGGCAAACCTTATAACCGCCTCCAGAACGATGACAACAGCCTGCCAGAAATACAGCTTGTCAATATTTGTCTCTTTACCGGCCCTGAAGGTCTCAATATGCGCCTTTGCCTCGTCAATATATCCGCGCAGGCCAACCCTGAGTATTTTCGGCCAGTCCAGAGAGGTAGTGACCTGTCCGAAAACTGCCGTATCAATAGAGGGGTCCTTCAGCTTGGCCGCCTCGGCGTTTTTGGCCCAGTCTCCGACAACCGCCTCCCACGCCCCGGCGGTCATCTCCGGCGCGGTTTTGCCGCCGAAGGTCTCGGCGGCCCTGCGCAGAATCTCAAGGCTCTCCCCGTCGAGGGCAACGCTGGCATCCATTGTCAGGTCCACATCCTCTGCATCGTCATTCCAGATTGCCGGAATGTAGTCGCCGCTGATATCCATGGCGGTGACGCAGCCGATTACGGTCGGGGTCACACGGCCCACAATCTGGTCAAAGGGCAGGATGCTGATAGTGAGATTATCAAGAATCTTTTCCAGGAGCCTCGCGCGCCGCAGCTCCAGGTCGAGCCCTTCCGTTTCCTCCCATGAGGCCACGGTCCACCTCTCCCGGTCGGCATGGAGGCACCACGGCGCACTTTTCATAGCCGCACGCCAAGCCCTGTTTGCCTCGCTGAGCTGAATTTTGTCTATTTCACTTAGAATTGTCTGATTAATTTTTTCCATATGCACCACCCGTTTCCCTGTTTTTACAGTGCCAAAATGCGCCCTTTCAACAGGGCGCATTTTGGCATAATTATTTTTCAGATACCGCTTTCCTTATCTTGCGTGTGCGTGGGGCAATCAGGCCGGCGGCCTTGCGGTTGTTGTAAACATTGAAGGCAACGGCAAGAACGATGATGACGCCCTGTACGGCCTGAGAATAGTTCGTGTCGATATTCAGCATGACAATCATATTGCTGACCAGTCCGGCAAGCAGTGCGCCGAACACCGCGCCGCCGATGTCGCCGTAGCCGCCCATGACATCAGCGCCGCCGACAACGAGGGCCAGCATAACCATGCTCTCGTAGCCCTGAGCGGTCGTCGCGGATGTGATAAAGTTCATGGAGGTCAGAACAATGCCGCCGATGCAGGCCGTAAGCGAGCAGATGATATAGCACCCTACGCGGAACAATTTTGAGTTGATGCCGACAACCTCCGCCGCCTCCCTATTGGCGCCGACAGCGTACACCCTGCGTCCGAAAACCGTAAACGAGAGAATCAGCCCGACAATGATTGCCACCACTATAAAAATAATGATAGGCATCGGAATGTTGAACAGCTTTGAGTTCGCAATCCTGTAGAAGAAGCCCTCCGTGCTTGTAAAGTGAATAAAGGAGCCCTTAAGGACGGCGGATGCAAGCCCGTAAAGCAGGTTGCTCGTTGCCAGCGTCACAACAAATGACGGAAGCCTCAGGTAAGCGTCACATATTCCGTGGAGCGTCCCGACGCACACAGCCACCGCAACGGCGAGCAGCAGGCCCACAAAGAAAGCTCCGTTGTTCATGCCGTGGCCGTTGTACCACCACAGGCAGACAACGCTGGTCAGCGCCGCCGTGGAGCCCATGGCAAGGTCTATTCCGCCGGTAAGCATCGCAAGAAGCATACCGCAGGACATGATGCCATAGATTGCGATGGACATAAGTATGGTACGGAGGTTTCCCAGCGTGAAGAAGCTTCTGTTGCCGATGAGCATAATAACCATCAGCACAGCCAATATGAGCGCACGCTGCCCCCAGGCATTGGAAAGAAAGCTTTTCTTTTTCACGACGCATTGCCCTCCTTAACTGCCACGCCTGAGGAGGCGAGAAGAACCGCCTGCTGAGTGGCGCTGTGGT
>CATJWA010000212.1 GCA_949744025.1 uncultured Eubacteriales bacterium | reverse complement strand
CGCCGTGAACGGCGTGACGCTCACTGCCGAAAACTGCGCCGTGAGCTGGGCCGTGCCCGAGGAGCTGGCGCCCTACGCCGCCGAGCTTGCCGAGCTGCCCAGCCGCGCCCGCTACAGCTTCACCGCCTTCTCCGAGCCCTGGGCGGACCTTCCGGATGACTCAGGCGATTACTGGCTGAGCGAGGACGAGTCCGTCCCCGGTGTGTTCACGGTCACGCAGATGTGTCCCGACACCGAGCTGTCCGAGCAGCTTCACAAATACGCCGAGGATTTCGTGCGCGCCTATATCGCCTACACCTCCAACGCCGCGAGCGGCCCCGGCGCCGTCACGGGCTACATGGTGTACAACGGCGCGCTCTACCAGCGCATGCTGGCCGCCATGGACGGCCTGAGCTGGGTCCACGGCGTCACCGGCTACATGTCGGATTTGAGCGTCGGAGCCCTGCAATACTACGGCTGCGCCGCAACGCTCGAGGCCCGCTATACTCTCACAACCGCCGGCGTTGAGACCGACAACAGCATGAAAATCATCCTCACCCTGACCGACCGCGGCTGGCGGGTGGCGGAAATAGAACTGTTTTGAGGATTTTGCCATGGAAAACGCACAAGCGCAGGTCACCGTCGTGCTGCCCTCCCTGGACCCTGACGAAAAATTTCTGACCGTCGTTGACGGGCTTATCTCCGCCGGCTTTGAGGATATCCTTATCGTCAACGACGGCAGCTCTCCCGGGCGCCTGCACTATTTCGAGCGCGCCGCGGAGCACAGCGCCGTAACGGTGCTCACGCATGAGACCAACCGCGGCAAGGGCCGCGCGCTGAAAACCGCCTTTGAGTACATACTGCAAAGCCGCCCCGCCTCCCTCGGCGCGGTGACAATCGACGGCGACGGCCAGCATCTGACAAAGGACATTCTCGCCTGCGCCGAGGCCATGCTCGAGCAGGGAGACAGGGTGATTTTAGGCTGCCGCGACTTTGACGCGCCGAATGTGCCGCCGAAAAGCCGCTCCGGCAACAAGCTCACGCGCCGCCTGCTCCTGCTCGGCTGCGGCATCCGCCTTTCCGACACACAGACCGGCCTGCGCGCGGTTCCGCGGCAGTTTCTGGCCCCCTTCTGCGGCATACGCGGCGAGCGCTTCGAGTACGAGACGAACATGCTCCTTGAGATGAAGCGCCGGGGCATCGCCTTTTCCGAGGTGCCGATTCAGACCGTTTACGACGGGAAAAACGAGGGCACGCACTTTCGTCCGGTTGTTGACAGCCTGAAAATTCTGCGGCTTATCCTTGTTTTCATGGCCTCGTCCCTGTCCTCCTGCGCGCTGGACCTCGGCGTTTTCTACCTCGCCCTGCGCCTGCTGAGGCCCGGGAAGCTCACGATTCTGGCCGCCACGGCGATAGCCCGGGCAATCTCGTCGTTTTACAACTTCAACATGAACAAAAAGCTCGTTTTCGCCAGCGGCGGGAGCTACCGCCGCGCCCTGCTGCGCTATTACTGCCTGTGCCTGCCGCAGATGCTCCTCTCCGCGCTGCTGGTCAGCCTGTTTGGCCGCCTGACTGCCGCCAGCGCCCTGCTGGCCACCGCGCTGAAATTCTGCGTGGACACCGTGCTGTTCTGCGCAAGCTTTGTGATACAGCGCGAGTGGGTGTTCCGTGAAAAATGAGGCAGCAGCGCCGCCGTTGAGGCGGGGATTATTGGCCTGCTGCGCTGAAAAACGGGAAAAGGACGTGTGAGAAGCGGTTGCTTCTCACACGTCCTTTTCTTTGCTCATACACGGCAGCCGGCGCGCTTCGGTTTATTTATGCAGCAGCTCCCAGACGGTTTTGGCCACTCCTTCGGGGTCCATGCCGTAGTAACGGTACACCTCGTCGGGGTCGCCCAAAACCGCGAACTCGTCAGGAAGCCCTACGCGCTTGAACTTGCCGTTGTAGCCGCGCTCCATCAGGTACTCGGCCACACCGCCGCCGTGGCCGCCGTTAATGGACGCTTCCTCGACCGTGACAATCACGCCAGTCTCATCGGCGCACTTGTCAATCATGGCATAATCCATGGGCTTGACAGTGTGCATGTCAATGACCCTGGCATTGACGCCGTGGCGCTCGCGGAGTATCTTTGCCCCCATCATCGACCAGTATACGCTGCTGCCGGCGGATATGATGGTCAGGTCATTACCGGATACGGTTTCTATGGCTTTGCCGAACTCAAACTCATAGCTCTGGTCGGCATATACGCTGGGGGACCCGCCGCGGTCGATTCGTATAATCATGGGGCCCTTGAAATCAAAGGACCTGCGTATGCCCTTGACGCACTGGCCGGCATCCGCGGGGACAAAAACGGTGAGGTTCGGGATGGCTCTGTACAGCGCCAGGTCCGCAATGCAGTTGTGAGTGGGGCCGCCGCCCGCGGTTACTCCGGCATGTGTTCCGATGAGCCTTACGTTCACATCGTTGTAAGCAATATCCGTATGTATCTGGTCCGCGCTGCGCAGAGACAGGAAGGGACCGAACACCTGCGCATAGACCACCATGCCGGACAGGGCCAGGCCGCAGGAGGCGCCGACCTGATTTGGCTCCGCGATACCGAAGTTGAAGCAGCGGTCAGGATACTTTGCGGCAAACCTTCCGGCGCTGGAGGAGGGCGCCACGTTGTCCGTGTAGGTGAACACAAAATCCAGGCCGTCATCCGCCATGCGCATAAGCTCCTCGCCATACGCTTCTCTGGCGTTAGAGAGCATCTGGTCAAAGTCATAAGTGGTTTTTACTTCTGCCATGATTATCTGACCCTCCTGTTCTTTTTGACAGAGGCAAGGGCCTCGTCAAGCTGCTCCTTGGCAATTCCGCCGCCGTGCCATTTGTGATTGTTCTCCATAAAGTCCACGCCCTTGCCCTTTACGGTATTCGAGATAATGAACGTTGGCCTGCGCCGGACGGTGTAGTCAGGCTCGGGCAGCTTTTCAAACGCGGCGCAGACCTGCTCCATGTCGTTCCCGTCATCTATGACGATGACGTCCCAGCCGAAAGCGCGAAGCTTCTCGTCCAGCGGGTCAATATTCATGATGGCGTTTGTTTCCCCTGTCATCTGAAGCCGGTTCTTGTCGCAGACAGCCACCAGATTGCCGAGGCGGAACTGGGCTCCGGCCATAAGCGCCTCCCAGTTTGTGCCCTCGTCCAGCTCGCCGTCGCCCACTATGACGAAGGTACGCCAGTTTTTCTTCTGATACCTTGCGCCCAGGGCCATGCCGACGGCGATGGGGAGCCCGTGGCCCAGCGAGCCGGCGGAAGCCTCAATATAGGGGCAGTATTTCCGGTTGGAGTGCATACCGAACTGGGATTTGTCCAGCACCTCAAAGTGCTCGACGATATAGTCCATCGTGTAGGCGCCGAGGTCCGCAAAAATTGTATACAGGGTCTCGCTGCAGTGGCCCTTGGACAGCACAAGGCGGTCACGGTCCTCCCATCTCGGATTTTTGATATCGTAATTCAGATACTTATAGTACAGGGCCACGGCGACCTCCACCACGGACAGCTCGCCGCCCAAATGCCCCATACCGATGCGGTAAATAAAATTCAGCAGGTCATGCCGGATTTTATACGAGGTATCTTCCAGCTTTTTTACTGTTTCCATATCAGCCATTGAGCGTTACACCTTTCCTTCCAAAGATTTTTATTTGCCCGCCGGATTATCATCACAGCGGACGGGAATCCCGGGATGCTTACCGGAGACATACGCGTCAGGGTCCGCGCTTATCTCCGCGCCGGGACAGGGGCCGCGGGATGGCGGCGGGCTCAGGAAGCGTAAGAGATACGCATTTAACCGGCGTCACATCCCCCTTAGCAAAAATACTTTCCTGCAACACCATTATACAGAACAGAGCCTTTGGCAAAGGTGGAATATTCGCTGTAAAATGTGTTGAAAAATATGCTGTTTTTTGATATACTGAGACAAAAGAGCTTTTTGTATATTCAAGCTAAGGGTGCTATCGAAAAAGTGAGTGATTATAATGGAAACCGCAGTCATTTATGCCGATAAAGGAATAGCAGAGCGGCTGGAGCGGGAGTTTTCCGCCGCTTTTGAGGTGAAGCTCGCGCGCTCGTACGAGGATTGCCTTGCCGTAACAGCGGCCAGCCGCGCTGCCGTACTTATTTTGCAGGCCAAGTCCCCAGTTGCCGGAGCGCAGGACCTGATGTGCGACCTCCAATTAGCCCGCATATTTCCCGCGGTTCTGTTCTTTGAGGAGAGGCCCGAACGGGAGCTGCAATACACTGCCACCGGTCCGTTTACCCACCTCCGCTCCGTGGAGGTTGAATCGCTTTTTTACCGCGCGCTTGGAGCGGGGTATACCTGCACAAAGCGCTATTTCCGCACCACCGCATGGAAAAACAGCGAGGGCTTCTATGGCGGGCGAACGGGATTTGACGAGGCGCTCAAGGAGCTTTTACGCGGCTGCACCAGGGAGGAATACGCCATATACAAGAAAGAGTACGGCCTGGATTTGCGCGACAGAGGGTTCTACCTGTATTTTTGGGATTTCCAATACATCGAATATATGGAGCACCGTTCGTACAAGGACATTTACAACCACATCGGCTCCATAATGATACGGGAATGCCGGCAGGCCATCAGTCAATATAACGGCGGAGAGGGGTTTTATATCGACCTGCTGCGCTTATGCATAATCATAAACGACCTGCCCCTCGCAAGCGAGGCGAACAAATCCGCCCGATTTGAGGCGATGCTGCAGGCCCTGGCCAGAGCGACCGGATGCAAAAAGGCGATACGCTATCTCAGCAAGCGCGTGCCCGATACCGACGGACTCAGAGACGCCTATGACGCCTACGCAAAGGAAAAAGGGGACGCTTTTTTCGTCAGAAACAAAAAAATCATACGCTCCTCCCAGCTTGAAAGGCTTCGCAGGGAAACGGAGCTACCCGTCGTTCAGGGGGTGCTCGATGAAATAACCAGGCTGCTACGGTATGACATCCGGAATCCCAAATTGCAGAAAAGCCTGCGCCGCTTATACCTTGAGGTGCTAAAGCCCGCCATGAGCTACAGCCTTTACTATTTCAGCGTAGCCGTCCTTTGCGCCGAGCTTGTCCGGCTCATGGACGAGAGCGTTGACAGGGAGCTGCTGCACGTCAATCTCAGCCCCGGTATGATACAGTTTTCCTCCATAGAGGAGCAGTACGATACCGTCAGCGCGCTGATATTCCGCCTCCAGGAGCAGGCGGGCAAAAAATACAAGTCCAAGAAAAGCCTGATACTGAAGGCAATGGACTACATGGAGGAAAATTACGGCCAGGAAATAACCGTGTCAGATATTGCCGGCGCGCTTTATATCAGCAATGTGTATTTAAATCAGATTTTTAAAAGCGAGCTGAATACAAGCGTGATAAAGCACCTCATCACGCTGCGCATTGAAAAGGCAAAGGAGCTGCGGGCGGACACTGACGAGCTGATCTACTGCGTGGCGGAAAAAACCGGCTTCCATGACGCGCGGCACTTTTCCAAGACCTTCAAGCGGATGGTGGGTCAGACTCCGCTTGAATACCGCAGAGGCGCGCAGAAAAACATAGTTTTAGATACATAAAGTGAAGAAAAACACCCCTTTTGCCGGCGTCGGGTGTGATATTATCTATATAGCTCAAATATTTGACATTTTTAATGTGAAGGGAGAACAGCCATGAACGATTATGAAAAATTCTCTGCCGATTCCTTCCGCCTTGACGGGAAGGTCGCCGTTATCACCGGCGCGAACCAGGGCCTTGGTCTTGCCTACGCGGTGGCCTTCGCGAAAATGGGCGCCGACCTGTTCATACCCCATTTTACCGACGACGTGGCAGAGATAACGGCCCTTATCGGGAAAGAGGGCAGAAAGCTCCATCTGTATCAGGGAGATCTTTCGGACAAGGCATATCTGGACAGCATAGTGCCCAGGTGCATGGAGGTCTATGGGCGCCTTGACATCCTGGTGAACAATGCCGGAATGAATCACTTTGCCCCCTTTGAGCAATTTCCTGACGAACGCTTTCAGCAGATTATCCAGCTGAATATGAACGCGTGCTACTACCTTGGCAGGCAGGCGGGGCTTTGCATGAAGGAGCACGGCGGCGGGAAGATAATAAACGTAGGGTCCGCCCTGTCCTTCACCGCCGACGATAACTGCCCGCCCTATGTTGTGGCAAAGCACGGCGTAACCGGCATAACACGCTGCTTTGCAAACGAGCTCGGCAAATACAACGTCCAGTGCAACGCCATTTGTCCCGGCTTTATAGCGACGGATATGAACGCCGGACAGCGCGTGAACGCCGGATTTACGGACAAAATCACCGCCCGTACCCCCGCGGGGCGCTGGGGCGACAGCTCCGACCTTATGGGTACCGTAGTATTTCTGGCCTCTCCCGCCTCCGACTATATAAACGGCTGGATGATCAGCGTGGACGGCGGCTTTACCTGCACTCTGTAAAACCTGTTTTTTACTTCCTATTGCAAGGCTGCCATGAAGCCGAACGGCTTCATGGCAGCCTTGCCGCATTTTATGTGATTAGTTCTCAGCGCAAATCGGCTATGCTCCTGTACTCGGTCAGAAGCTTTGGCACTTCCCGCATAAACTCCTCGTCAGTCCATTCTCCGGGCTTTGTGAGGACGGCGCAGGTACAGGGGTCGGAATATCTCGTGACTGTGCTTCCGGCGACTTCAAACACGGCGCCGCTTACGCCTTTGCATTGGTCGGAGCCAAGATACACGATAAGCGGGACAACGGTTTCAGGCTCCGGAGTGACATCAACAGTGGGGGCCTTGGCGCCGCCGATGATAATGTCGCCGTATTTTTCCTTCAGCTCGAGCTCATACGCCGCTCTTGTTTTCGCAAACGGGCTGAACGCGTTGACCATGATATTTCTGTCCCAGTATTCCTTTGCGGTGGCCCTCGTCAGCCCCACTACCCCTGCGTTTGCGGCGCAGTATTCGGCGTGCTTGAATACGTCTCCAAGGTAAGCCCTGGACGTGCAGTTGACTATTCTGCCGCCCCCCTGAGCGAGCATGTGCGGGACCGCGTGGCGCATGGTATTAAAATATCCGTTGAGCTTGACAGACGTGACCTTAGCAAATGTCTCAGGGCTCATCTCCTCAAACGGACACATCGCAAAGGAGCCCGCCACATTTACGAGAATATCTATTTTTCCGTAAGCGTCAAGAGCGGTGTTGATCAGCTGTCCGGCAGACTCATAATCCGTTATATCTCCGAAAAAGGAAACCGCTTCTCCGCCCATTTCCCTGATGGCCCGAGCGGTACTTTCCGCGTCTCCGCTCAGCTTCGCCTCGCCTTTTTCCACCCATTCCCTGTCCTTCGGGCTCATGCCGGCGCGCTCCTCGTCGGAGAGCATAAAGCTTGCTTTCGTTTTGCTTTTATCCTTTGGGGCACGGTTGTTGGTTACTATCCTTGCGCCCTGCCGCGCGTATCCCATGGCAATAGCCCTGCCGATTCCCTGACCGGAGCCGGTTATGACGGCAACCTTTCCTTTGAGTATGTCTCCCACAGGCAATGCCTCCTTAGTATTATTTTTTTGTGAACCGGGCAGCGGCAGGAATTTGCTGCTGCCCGGTAAATTTCAGGCTTACCCCAAAATATTTGCTTATGCCAGCAGCAGGCAAAGCTGAGGAAACGCGCTGATTATCAATATAAACAGAAACGACACGCAGATAAACGGTATGACGCCCTTATAAACCGTGGAAACAGGCACCTGGCAGGCGTCTGAAATCATAAAGCAGGTCAGCCCGATGGGAGGGGTAATCTCGCCCAGCTCCATCATGGCAACGACGAAAACGCCGAACCAGAGAGGGTCAAAGCCGAGGCCCGTCATAATGGGGAAAAGGAACGGAACCGTGAGCATAAGGCCGGACATGATATCAAACACGCATCCGAGGACCAGGTAGAGGAGAAATACACAGAAAAGGACAACATAGCGGTTCACATTGAGATTGATAATAATGTTTGTGAGGTAGGTTGTAAGATTGGTGATGGTCATAAAGCGCAGAAACACCTTGGCTCCCACAAGAATAATCAGGATAGTCGCGGAAACTCTTGCGCCGTCAACGACAGCGCGCCAGAGCGTCCCGACGGAAATGCTTCTGGTTACAAGAGAGATAAGGACAGCGCCGATAGCACCTATGGCGCCCGCCTCGGTTGCCGTGAAGAAGCCGCCGTAGATACCGCCGAGCATGATTATGAGAAGGACGAGAATGCTCCAGATGTCCTTCGTGGCGCTCAGGCGCTCCTTCCAGCCTGCCCTTTCGCTCGCGGGGGCGGCAGACGGTTTTACCGTGGCAACCACGAAATAGAGAAGGCTGAACAAAACGACCTGAATAATGCCGGGGATAAGGCCGCACATAAAGAGCTTGCCTATGCTCTGCTCGGTAATCATGCCGTAAACTATAAATCCCACCGAGGGCGGTATCATAATGCCGATTCCGCCGCCGGCCGCGATGCCGCCCACAGCGAGGCTGTCGTTGTAGCCGGCGTCCTTCATTTCGGGAAACGAAATTTTGCCGAGCGTCATGGCCGTAATCTGGCTGTTGCCGCAAATCGCGGCGAATACGCCGCAGGCGCAAACGGTTGCCATTCCAAGTCCGCCCCGTATATGCCCTATAAACGCCTTCGCCCAGCGATAGAGCTTATTGCCCATGCCGGACTCGCATATTACAGAGCCCATAACGCAGAACATCGGCATACAGGTCATTGTATAGTTGGTGGCCTGAGAGAAGGGCTCGGAGCCGAGAATGGACCCGGCGTAGCCTATATCCCTGAGCACCCACATTCCTATAAAGCCGGCGCCAATCATGGCAAAGCCAATGGGGACACGGGCAAATATCAAAACAAGCAGCAGCGCGAACGCGGCGACGCCTATCCACATAGCAGCAGTCATTATGTAAAATACCTCCTTACAAAAGCCTTAAGCTTCATTTTTCCGGGCCTTAAGCCTTGCTCTCAGCTCAGAAAACGTCATGGGCTCAACAAGCGTGCCGGCAACAGCATAATGAACAATATTGTAAACAGCGCACAAGGCCGCCGCGCCAAACATTACGGCGATAAGGCCGTATACAGGCCAGTAAGGGATGTTGAGCGAATCTGTCATTGTGCCCTGTTCCATGATTTTTCCGGCTTTTACAAAGGAATACCAGCACAGCAGCGCCTGAACGGCCGCGCAAAACACAAGGCCGAAATAGTCGAAAATTTTCTGAACCTCAGCGGGAAAACGCGCGACCACAAGGTCTACTTTGATATGGGTATTGTACATTGTGACAACCGGCATGGCGCACATGACGCACAGGGAAAGCGTCACCTGACTGAGAGTTACGCTGCCGAATATTGAGTATTTGAAAAAAGCTCTTGTTATAACATTGGCCGTCGTATTCAGGAGAATAAATATAACAGGCAGAATAGAGATAACCGTAAGAACCGTAAACACCGGACTCACTATTCTGTCTAACGTATCCATCCTCTCTTCCTTTTTTCTTTTCATTTTCCCATCCCTCCAAGATTGTGTTTTTCAAGTTTTGTCCGCACAAGCATTAAAAATAATGCTGACAGGCTGAGGCCTGCATTTCAGACTGCATATGTGCAGAAAAACCATAATCATAATTTTTACATAAAAAAATGTCGGTTTCCATATGCAGAACGCTGCGACTTTATTGCAAATCTGCACATTATTAGGTAGATGCTGAGGAAAATAATTGTTATCTGAACATAGCTTTTAAATACAAAATATCAGAAAATGATTGTGTCCCAAAGCCGAAAAACAACTACAGTTCGTACAGGAGGAAAGTGAAAATGAAAAAATTTGCAATGAAAACTATCTGTGCCGCTCTGGCTTTTGTAATGTGCCTTGGCCTTGCAGCCTGCGGCGGCAGCCCCGACTCCGCGCAGCCGCAGACAACCCCAGCCCCATCTGCCGGCGCCTCTGACGCTCCCGCCGCCAATACGGACGCCGCGGATTCCGCGGAGGAATATCCGGAAATGACCATTATAATCGCGGATTACAATGTCGCCAACTCCGGCCCAGGCATCGGGACCCAGATGGCCGCCGATTATATTGAGGAGAAGTCCGGCGGCAGGATAACCTGTGAGACATATATCGGCGGGACCCTTATGGAGGCTACCGATACCGTTTCCGGGCTAAGCGACGGCGTT
>CATJWA010000211.1 GCA_949744025.1 uncultured Eubacteriales bacterium | reverse complement strand
TCCTCAGCCAGCACCTTCTTGGCGGTGTCCAGAATCAGGTCGCCCCCCTTGCCGCTCATAACGCGTCCGAGCAGGAGCACATGGCGGTAGCCGTACAGGCCATGATAATGCGCAAGAGCGTGGGCCAGATACACGCCTATGCTCTCGTAGATTTTCGCCGCGCGCTCGTCGCCGCTTTCCATGAGGGCCTGAACGGCCTTGAGCTTCTCTGCGGGCGAGGCGTCCGCGTCAAGCTCTATTCCGGCGGCGGGGGCTAACTTTATCACCGCGTCCTGGGAGAAATACTTCACGCCGCAGCCGATGTCGCCGCTCCACTCGTCAACCATCGCCTCGGGCGAGGCATCCACGGGGACGAAAGCCAGCTCGTTGAGCCAGCCGGTAATGTTGCCGTCGTTATCTACATAGCCGACGGCTTCGCTGGTGCCCATGGCGATGCCCAGCACGTTGTCATCCTCAAGGCTCATGGCGCCGGCAAGGGCGGAGACGTCGCCGTCGTTGACAACGGCGTAGGGTACGTCGCCGAAGGTGTCGGTTATGGCGCGGATGTAGATATCCTTTACCTTCGCGTCGAAAAGGTCCCTGGGGACCTTGAGAAACAGCGAGGCGTTCATTGTGCGGTTGTCTATGTACACGCCCGCGGAGCTTACGCCCACGGCATCCACGCGCGGCATATGCTCCGCCGCGGATTTGAGCGCGGAGACTATGCCCTCATAGTGGTAGTCGGGGTCGGAGTTTGTTTTCGGGAACCAGACTACCTCCTCGCTGTATACGCTCTCGCCGTCGATAACTGCGGAAACCTTGCGGTCGCTTCCGCCGGCGTCAAAGCCTATGCGGCAGCCCTCAAGATGTCGGCCGATGGCCTTTGATATGCTTTTCTCCTCCGGTACGGCGTCCACTCGAAGGACCTCAAAGGGGTGCTCGAACACATTGCCCATGTAGTCAAAGTCAAAGTCGCGCTCGCCGCCGGCGGAGTAGTGCTCGCTCATGGCGCGGCAGACCTTCTCGTTGCCGGACAGGTATACGCGAAAGCCGCCCTTCATCCACAAGAGGGTTTTTATTATGCGGTCTATGTAGTACACGTCCGCGTCAAACATTTCGGGCGTGCCGTGGATAAAGGTGCGCTGAACCGCGACCTGTCCGCCGGAGCGCTCCACAGCCACGTCGAAGGGCTCGTTTGCGTCCTTTAGAAAAGCCTCGTTGAATTTGCCGAGCGGGATAAAGCGGTGGTCCAGAGGGGGAAGATGCTGTGCGTTTACCTCAATGCCAAGATGTTTCATCACAAGCTGCCTCCTTAAAAGTTTGAAATATATGTCCGGTCGGTTTTATGTTTTATTATTTAGCTCCTGACTATAAGGTATCAGTTTTTTCGCATTTGTCAATAGATGTAAGAAAATTTTCCAATACTCTATTGACGCGGAAGCCGGAAAGAAATATTATGGGAATATATTTCACAAGGGGAGGGCTCTGATATGAACCGAGATTCTTTGGTTTCCTGGCACGGCTGGATTAAGGCCGAGCTGGACAAATGTGTCAATTTCTGGCTGAAAAACGGTATGGACAGCGTCCACGGAGGCGTTTATACCTGTCTGGACCGAAAGGGGGAGATTTACTCAACGGACAAGAGCGTGTGGAGGCAGGGACGCTGCGGGTGGATTTACGCTTATCTGTGTCACGTTTACGGAGTGCGCGACGAGTGGCTGGCGGCCAGCGAGAGCTGTCTGGACTTCCTGGAAAAGCACTGCATAAACCACGCTGCCGGCGGGAGGCTGTATTTCACCGTAACCGAGGACGGACAGCCGCTGCGCCAGAGGCGATACTATTTTTCAGAGGCATTCTACGCGCTGGCGAATGCTGAGTACTACGGCGTGACGGGTAAGGCCGAGCATCTTGAGCGCGCGCGCCGCGCCTATGACCTGTACTGGGACTTGGCGCACGGAATGTCCGACCCGACGGGGCTGGGGCCGAAAACCATACCCGAGACGCGCACAGGCAGGGCTTTTGGTACGCCGATGATTATTCTGAACGTGACGAGCGTGCTGCTGCGGGTGGACCCCGAGCGGAAGGAGCTTTACGAGATGCGCGCGCAGGAGTGTGTGGACGAAATTTTTGCCTACCATGTCCATCCGGAGCTGAACTGCCTGCTGGAAAACGTCGCCGTGGACGGCACGCCGAGGCTGAACTACACCGAAGGACGCATAGTAAATCCGGGTCACGACATTGAGGGCGTGTGGTTCCTGCTTGAGCATGCCGCGCGAACGGGGGACAAGGAGCTGGTGAAGAAGGCTGCGGAGATTTTTGACAGGGCCATCGTTGCGGGATGGGACGAGCGCTATGGCGGACTGCTGTACTTTGTAGACTGCCTCGGCAAGCCGCCGGAGGCATATGAGCACGATATGAAGCTCTGGTGGCCG
>CATJWA010000210.1 GCA_949744025.1 uncultured Eubacteriales bacterium | reverse complement strand
GCGGTGCCCACGCCCATATGGGCGTACCCCGCGTCCTTCATTATGCACGTCACGTCCGCAAAGTCCAGATTTATAAAGCCCGTGCTCTTGATAAGGTCGGATATCGACACCACGGCCTGGCGCAGCACGTCGTCGGCTATTTCAAAGGCGTTGGCAAAGGTCACCTTCTGGTCAGTGGCGTATTTCAGGCGGTCATTTGGGATTATCAGCAGGCTGTCCACCTTGCCGAGAAGCTCCTCGACGCCGCGGCGGGCCTGGTCCATCCTTCTCTTGCCCTCAAAGGTGAAGGGCTTGGTCACGACGCCGACGGTCAGTATGCCGGCCTCCTTGGCTATATCGGCCACCGTGGGGGCCGCGCCGGTGCCCGTGCCGCCGCCCATTCCGGCGGTAATGAACACCATATCCGCGTCCTCAAGGCTTTTTGCGATATTGTTGCGGCTTTCCTCCGCGGAGCGCTTGCCCACGTCGGGGTCGGAGCCCGCGCCCTGGCCGTGGGTCAGCTTTTCGCCTATCTGTATCTTCTGGTCGGCGCTTGAGATTGCCAGGGCCTGCTTGTCCGTATTTACCGCTATAAATTCAACTCCCTTTGTCCCGGAGCTTACCATCCTGTTGACAACGTTATTGCCGGCTCCGCCCACGCCGACGACCTTTATCGTGACGACGTTTTCCGGCCCCGTCTCAGGAACAAATGACATATCTATTGCCTCCCCACGCATATTTTATCGGTACGGAGTATATTCTTCTCCGTTTTGTATCCAATATTTCACTTTATTCTAACTCCATTTTGCCCGCAGGTCAATACTTTTTAATATTCTGCCCAAATTTTACAGCAAAAAACTGTATAATTATCAATCCAGACTATCAAAAAAAGCCTCGCATTTAGAAACTGTTAGCGGCTTTGCCGCTTTTTCGACACGCTCAATCGTAGGTCAGGTGGGCGCGTTTGTCTATGGACAGGTCGAGCGTGCCGCTGTCGCCGGGCTCGAGCTTCGACACCGCGCTGAGCAAAAGCTGGAACTTATAGTCAAGATCGTCGCTGCCGCCGAGCTTGACGCGGAAGCGGCCGAGATAGTCAAAGCTCGGGTTCGACACTCCGGAGATGTCTATCTCCGTCACGTCGGGGGCCATGCCGAGGGCGACTATGCGCTTTAATATCTCCGCCAGGTACGTCACCTTCGGGCTCTCCGCCTCGCCGGGGGCTATTACGTCGCCTATGGCGGGGG
>CATJWA010000209.1 GCA_949744025.1 uncultured Eubacteriales bacterium | reverse complement strand
TATTGCCTCCGTGGCCAAGACGATAGCGTATAATATGCACCGCAGCACGGACTTTGTCGCCCGCTACGGCGGGGAGGAGGTTGTGGCGCTTTCTCTGGGCGACCCGTCAGGCAAAATATTTGAGCATCTGAAAAAAATCCGGCAGGAGGTGGAGGAGCTTCACATCCCCCATGCCAAAAACGTGTCGGAATGGGTTACGGTCAGCATAGGCGGCGTTACCGTGGTGCCTTCCGCGGAGGGCTCGTATGCGTTTTATCTGAAAATAGCGGATACTATGCTGTATGACGCGAAAAAGCACGGCCGCAACCAGGTGGTCTGGGCCAACGAGCAGCTTCGCCAGCTATGGGAGAAATGACGCTTGAGCTGACGGCGGAGAGCATAAAATTCAACGGGAGATAATGGATGAAATTATTCAATTTATTCGGCAGGAAAGAAAAAGAGACGCCGCCGCAGGAGAGCGGGGAGGCAAATGACGGACAGGAGCTCGACATTTACTCCGGAATGCGCGTAGAGGTGACGAATTTTGACGGAGGCATACTTTTCGTGGCAAAGCTGCTCAGGCTGCGCGGAGACAAAGCGGAGCTGCACCAATATTCGGAGACGTCGCTGCCCGGAGAGGGCGAGCCCTTCCCCGTAAGGATTCGGGGGTACAGCGATTATGAGAGAAAGGCCGTATATATGGAGGGCATTATTACGCCCGCGCCTGAGAGAGTATGGTCCGTTGAGGAATTAAAGGTCTGTAAAACAGGAAACGACAGGGCCTTTTTCCGCCTGAGCACAGACCTTGACGCGACCGCGGAGATGTTCAGCGGCCTGCATATGGGAGAAAAACCGTGCCGGCTGCTGAACATCAGCATAGGCGGGGCATGCATCAGCTCGGAATACAGATACCACGAGGGCGACAAATTTTTGCTGAAGGTCAGGCTGCTCAAGGAGCGGCCGGAATCGGCCATGTTCGCCGAGGTGGTGCGCGTGACGGAGAAGGAAAATTCCCCGTTTGAATATGGCTGCCGTTTTTTGGAGCTGAACGACGCGGACCAGGAGAAAATCACACAGAATATCTTTGAGGCGCAGCGCCAGAAAAGAAAACGCATGTAAGCCAAGAAAACACATGTAAGCCGCTCTCCCGAAAAAGTGGCAAAGCCACTTTTTCGGCATATGCAAATGCAGACCACTCTGTGGTCTGCATTTGTGCTCTCAGCGGTATTTTACCAGCTTGTCGATTTCGTCAAGGAGCTGCGGCAGGTCCATGGGCTTGCTGAGATGGACGTTTATTCCGCACTGCTGGGATTTGCGCCTGTCGCTGACCATCGCATTGGCCGACAGCGCGATTATCGGAATGTGCGACAGCGTCGGGTCGGGGAGCGCGCGTATCTCGGAGCTGGAGCGCCAGCCGTCCATGACGGGCATCTGCAGGTCCATGATTATCAGGTCATAATCGCCGGGGGCGGAACGGCGCACCTTGTCCAGCGCGACCTGCCCGTTTTCCGCCGAGTCAATGATAAAGCCCATGCGCTCGAGAAGCTCGGTTTCAATCTCGCGGTTTATCTCGTTGTCGTCCACCAGCAGTATGCGGCAGCTTGACTTGACCGCCACCGTGTCATCGCGGGGAATTATCGTGGCGGGCTGTATGCGCATACGCAGGGTGACCGTGAAGGTGCTGCCCTCGCCGACGCGGCTTTTCACGTCGATGGTGCCGCCGAGCATATCGACAATCTGCTTGGCTATGGTCAGCCCCAGGCCGATGCCGTGTATGCCGCTGAGCGTGGAGTTTTTCTCGCGCGTGAAGGGCTCGAATATGCTCTCCAGTGATTTTTCGTTTATGCCTATGCCGGTGTCGCTGACCGCGATGCGGTATATTGCGTAGCTGCTGGGCAGCTCGTCGCCCTCGCTGAGCGTGACGGAGACCCTGCCGCCGTCGTTTGTGTAGGTGATGGCGTTGTTAATCAGGTTCAGGACAAGCTGCCTGAGCTTTGCCTGGTCCGCGTAAATGCGGCTGTGGCGTATCCTGGAGGTGTCAAGCGAGAAAAGTATGTCCTTTTCCTGCGCCTGCGGCAGGAGAAAGTCACACAGCTCCTCAACCATGCGGCACAGGTCCAGCTCATCCTCCGCGGGACCCGCGGCGCTGGAGAGCGTGGACATGTCCAGAACCTGCGTTATCATGTCAAGCAGCTCGTGGCTGGCGATTTCGGCCTGCTCGAGATAATGCCGGGCACAGTCGGGGTCGTGCAGGTTCAGCTTGGCGAGGGAGGTATAGCCGAATATCGCGTTGAGCGGCGTGCGCATGTCGTGGGAGATGTTGGACAGGAAGGTGTTTTTCGCCTGTATGGCAAGGTTGGACTTCTCCAGCGCCTCGGCCAGAAGGCGCTTTTGCTCCATCTGCTGCTGGCTGCGCTCGTCCGTGGCGTCGCCCAGAAAGACATAGAACACGTCTCCCACGGCGGGAGAGTGGACAAAGTGGCCGTAGTCCTCCACAAAGCGGATGCTGCCGTCGCGGCGGCGGATTCGGTATTCTACGTAGTCAAGGTCATACTGGCTGGCGGTGATTTGGCGCCAGATGCTCTCCTCCACGGCGTCAAGGTCCTCGGGGTGCACAAGCCCGCGGAAGGAATTGCCTGTAAGCTCGCGGAACTGCTGCATGGTCTCGCACTGGAAAATGCGCAGAACACCGCGGTTGGCATAGATTATATCCTCGCTGCCGTTGGCGTAATAGATGAAAAAGCCGCCGGGAATCTCGTCCATGAAGCTGATTATGTCAAGGGCTGTGCGCAGGTCGTGCTGCTGCGCGGTAAACGACTCATGAGATACGCTGCCGTCTGCGAGCCGGTCTACGTCTATGCCGCTGTCCTCAAGCAGGCGCAGAAGCTCCAGAATGCGCTCTATAAAATGGCGCTCGCGCTCCGGTTCATTCATAGCAACGTCTCCTTAATTTACCACGGCCGCGAAGCGGACACGGCATAATCGGTCATGTGCGTATGCACGACCGGAAGTCAAGTATAATAAGCGCCCTGTGCTTATTATACCATGACCGCGAAGCGGGCTTGGTATAATTGGTCATGTGCGTATGCACGACCAAAAATCAATTATAATAACCGCTTTGCGGATATTATACCATGTCCGCGAAGCGGGCTTGGTATAATTGGCCATGCGCGTATGCGCGGCCAAAAGTTAAATGTAATAACCGCTCTGCGGTTATTATACCGTATGCTTGCCTTTAACAGAAGAAGTTTATCACAAAAATCGGAATTTGTCATCAATAATCTGCGTGAGATAACGGTTTTAGCGCGTGAAAAGTCATTTACCGTCACAGCTCGTCAAGCAAATCCTGAATTTCGTCGGCCATATCCTCAAGCCGCTCGTGCTCGTCGGCCCAGGAATCATATTCCTCGCCGTACATGTCCGGCGGCTCGCTTTCGTCAAGCCTGCCTATGGCCGCGCGCACAGCCGCCAGACGGCTTTCAAGCTGCCCACGGTCCATGCCGCAGATATCCGGCTCGGAAGCGTGCCGGTTGAAATCATAAATTTCGGCCATGCGTCAAGGTCCTCCATTCTCAGGTGCTGCAATGATTGTAGCACGTATCCGGAGAAAAATACAGCAAATTTTTCTCTCCGGCGCAAATTTTGCGGCAGGGGAGGACAGACGGCTTGCGCGCTGAGGGCCGATATGGTAGGATGGAAGAAAAACAGCGACAAGGAGATAGAGCATGAACAGAATTTTCAAGCCCTGCGAGATACTGCTGCCGACCGGCTGCGATATGGGCAAATGGAGCGTGGTGGCCTGCGACCAGTTTTCCTCCCAGCCGGAGTATTGGGACGCGCTGGACGAGGCCGTGGGGGACGCGCCGAGCACGCTGCGCCTTATGCTGCCCGAGGCGTATCTTGACACGCGCGACCAGTTTGCGCAGGCTGAGCTTATAAACGCGCGGATGCGCGAATACCTCGACAGAGGCATATTCAAAGCGCTGCCGGACAGCTACATTTATGTTGAGCGCACGCTTGCCGGCGGAGCGGTGCGCCGCGGACTGGTGGGCGTGTTGGATTTGGAGGCCTATGACTATTCGCGGGATTCTCAGTCGCCCATCCGCGCGACTGAGGGCACGATAGAGGAGCGCCTGCCGCCGCGCGTGCGTGTCCGGCGGGGGGCTC
>CATJWA010000208.1 GCA_949744025.1 uncultured Eubacteriales bacterium | reverse complement strand
GCCCAGGCCGTCGGCAATGTCGCAGTTTTTTATGTTTCCGTAGTACAATGCAAAACCTCCGGTTTTTCAAATTAAAGGCCGCCTCTGGCGGCCTTTAATTTGAGTGGATTCGCTGCGCTTCGCGCCTCGGTTGTTCGCCGAAGGCGAACAATTCGACGCACGCTCCGCGCAGAGGGTTTTCTCCGACGCACATGTCGCCGGAGAAAACGAGTTTCATTTTATTCGCGGTCTCCGGTCGTGAAGTCTGCGGCGCCTTTTACAGGTGCAATACCCTGTCCTTAATCTCCTGCGTTCTCCCCTGATTCCAGAACTGTGTGCCTATATAACCGCAGGTGCGGCGGGCGACGTTCATTTTGGCCTGGTCGGTATTCCCGCACTTCGGGCACTTCCATATCAGCTTGCCGTCGTCCTCGACTATCTCTATCTCGCCGTCAAAGCCGCAGACCTGGCAGTAGTCGCTCTTGGTGTTGAGCTCGGCGTACATTATGTTGTCGTAGATAAAGCGTATCACCTGCAAAACCGCGGGGATGTTGTCCTGCATGTTTGGCACCTCGACATAGCTTATCGCGCCGCCGGGGGACAGGGCCTGGAACTGCGCCTCGAACCGGAGCTTCTCAAACGCGTCAATTTCCTCGCAGACATTGACGTGATAGCTGTTGGTGATATAGCTCTTGTCGGTGACGCCCGGTATAACCCCGAAGCGCTTTTGCAGGCACTTGGCGAACTTGTAGGTAGTGCTCTCCAGCGGCGTGCCGTAGAGCGAGAAGTCTATGTTGTGCTCGGCCTTCCATCTCTTGCAGGCGTCGTTCATGCGCTGCATGACCTCCAGCGCGAAGGGCGTGGCCTCGGGGTCGGTGTGGCTCTTGCCCGTCATGTAGCGCACGCACTCGTAAAGTCCCGCGTAGCCGAGCGAGATGGTGGAGTAGCCGCCGAAAAGCAGCTTGTCTATCTTCTCTCCCTTTTCCAGCCTTGCCAGCGCGCCGTACTGCCAGAGTATTGGAGCTGCGTCGGACAGTGTACCCTTGAGACGCTCATGCCGGCACATGAGCGCGCGGTGGCAAAGCTCCAGCCTCTCGTCAAAGATTTCCCAGAATTTATCCTTATCCCCGCCCGAGGAGAGCGCCGCGTCCACAAGGTTTATGGTCACAACGCCCTGGTTGAAGCGGCCGTAGTACTTGGGCTTGCCGTTCTCGTCCACATAGGGGGTCAAAAAGCTGCGGCAGCCCATGCAGGTGTAGCAGTGGCCCTCGCCGTTTTTGTCTATCTTGAGCCTCAGCATCATTTTTTCGCTGATGTAGTCGGGCACCATACGCTT
>CATJWA010000207.1 GCA_949744025.1 uncultured Eubacteriales bacterium | reverse complement strand
TAACCTTTAGCATTGTATTCTGTTTTTCCATAATAATGGATACAAGAATAATGCCCAGAAGTACGAAAAGTATCATAGCCAACCCCGTCCGCGGCTGAGAAATGTCAGCCTTGATATACTCTACATACTTTAGCACCGCACAGTGGCAAATGTCAATAAGGGATTGTATTTTCGGCGAATTTGATACATTGCGCGCGGGCGGCGGCGCGCGCTTGCACATATCAGACAGCGTTTTTGCGCCTTTACGGGGAAATTTTTTTCTTTCCGCAACCTCACAGCCATTTCTGTCGTCTATAATATCAGAGGGACCATCAAAGAAAGCAGAAAAGGAGGCGGACGCATGGACGACGGGGCGATAATCGAGCTGTACTGGGCGCGCTCGGAGCAGGCGCTTTCGCACACGCAGGAAAAATACGGCGCGTACTGTCTGAGCATAGCGTGGGGCATACTCAAAAGCCGCGGGGACAGCGAGGAGTGTGTCAACGACACGTACCTGCGCGCATGGGATGCCATGCCGCCGGAGCGGCCGGCAGCCCTGCGGGTGTTTTTGGGCAGGATAACGCGAAATCTCGCGCTGGACCGGCTCAAAAGCGGAAAGCGCCTCAAGCGTGGTGGCGGGCAGCTCACGCTGGCGCTGGAGGAGCTGGAGGAGTGCATCCCCGCGGGGGACGATCCCGCGAAGCGCGCGGACGCTCTGGCCCTGCGGGAGGCGCTGGACCGCTTTCTGGCGGAACTGAGCGAGGACGCGCGGGTCATCTTCCTGCGGCGGTACTGGTACATGCTGTCCGTGGCGGAGATTGCGCGCGGCTTGGGCGTGGGGCAGAGCAGGGTTAAAAGCTCGCTCATGCGCTCACGGGAGAAGCTGCGGGAATTATTGGAAAAGGAGGGCTTCACGCTGTGAAAAGCGAGAGAATTTTGTACGCGCTCACGGGAGTGCGGGAGGATTTTATAGAGCAGGCGTACCCCGAACAGGTGAAAAGCAGACCCGCGTGGGCAAAATACGCCTGCGCGGCGGCCTGCCTGTGTCTTGTGCTGGCGGGCGTCCTTGCCTGGGCGGCGGGACGCGGCGCGGAATCGGCAGCTTCGGGCCTGCCGGTGATAGACATACCGGAGCTGGGCGTCGGCGGCATGGGCTTCGAGGGCTACATGTACTACAATGCCTCCGAGATTGAAAACGGCAGCCCTTGGCGGGAGGACATGGTTTTTGAGACCATGCCGGTGTTTAAAAACGGGGCGTATGACCCTACACATGCGGGGATACCCCGCGGGCTGGATGAGGCGGAGATAACGCGCCGTCTGGAAAACGCGGCCGCAGCGCTGGGAGTGGAGATACTTGAGACATCTGTGGAGCGGGAAATACAGGAAAAAGGCAGCGCAGAAGGCTGCGGCGCGGTCGTCAGCATCGGGGCACGCACGGAGATTGGCACTATACGCGCTTACGCCAACGGCGAGGTGGGATACGATTTGTGGAGCAATTACCCGTGGAACCTTGAGCACGGCCTTGAGCCGGTAGAGCTGCCGGAGCAGTACAGCTTTACCCATCACGACACCACGCGGGAGCAGGCGCTCGAAGCTTTGAGGTATCTCACGGAGACTTACGCGGAGCTTCTGGATTTTGAGGAGCCGGCGTTTATCGTAAGCGGCGACTACAACATTTACGGGGAGTATGGCCGCGATTATGACGTATACGACGCCTCGGGGGACGATTTGCAGGACCTTCTCAACTATTCCTTCTGCCGCACGTCGTTTTGTCCGGACGACGAGGGCAGGTTCAGCGGTATCTGGCTGCACGACGATCTCTCCGTCCTCGAAAAGATAGGCGACTACCCGATAATCTCCATCGACGAGGCCCGGGAGCGGCTTGTTGCGGGACAGTACCAGACCAGCGTGCCCTATGAGCTGCCGGGGGAGGAGTACATCGCCAAGGTCGAGCTCATGTACCGCAGCAGCCCGCTGGAGGAGCTTTCTCTGCCCTACTACCGCTTCTACGTGGAGCTTCCGGAGATGGAATCTGTCGGCGGTGAGCTGGGACTCAAGCACTTCGGCGCGTACTACGTCCCCGCGATTGAGAGCGAGTATATCGGCAACGCGGAGATTTATCACGGGCAGTTCAACTGATTGTTATTGACAAGCGGCGCGCGGGAGTTTATCATTATTTTCATTATTTACCGTATGAAAACAAGGAAGGTACGAAATAATGGATGTTGAAAAGACCATAGAGAAGATAGACGAGATCGACGCGCAGCTTGTGGAGCTTTTTAAAAAGCGCATGGACGCCTGCGGCGAGCTGGCGCGCTCCAAAAGCGAGGCGGGACTGCCGGCCGTGGACGCGGCGGGCTACCGCAAGAAGATTACCGAGGTCAGACGTCAGGCCGGCGGGGAGCTGGCCGGCTACGCGGGGGTGCTGTACTCCACCGTGCTGGAGCTTGCCCGCTGTCACCAGCGCACGCTCATGCACGGGGAAAGCCCGCTGTGCGCCGAGATAAGCGCCGCGCTGGAGAACACTCCCAAGCAGTTCCCCGAGTCGGGGCTCATCGCCTGCCAGGGCGTCGAGGGCGCGTATTCTCAGCAGGCGGCGGTGAAGCTTTTCGCCCACCCGGACATCATGTACTTCAACAATTTCGAGGGCGTTTTCTCCGCCATTGACAAGGGCTTCTGCTCTTACGGCGTCCTGCCGCTGGAAAACAGCACTGCCGGCTCGGTCAACGCAATTTACGACCTGATGCAGAAATACAATTTCTCCATTGTTCGCAGCGTGCGCCTCAAGGTGGACCACAACCTGCTGGTGCGACGCGGGACAAGGCTTGAGAATATCAAGGAGCTGTGTTCCCACGAGCAGGCCTTCAGCCAGTGCGGGGAGTTTCTCAAGTCCATGACCGGAGTGAAAATAACCGTGTGCGAGAACACCGCCGCGGCGGCGAAAATGGTCGCCGAGTCCGGCAGGGACGATATCGCGGCCATCTCCTCGCGCTCCTGCGCGGAGCTGTACGGCCTTGAGAGCCTGCGCGATGCCATCCAGGACAAGGACAACAACTACACCCGCTTTATCTGCATCACGAAAAAGCTTGAAATTTACCCCGGCGCGGACCGCACCAGCGTCATGCTCACCGTGCCGCACAAGCCCGGCTCGCTCTACCGCATAATGGCCAGGATTAACGCCCTGAGCGTCAACCTCTCCAAGCTGGAAAGCCGCCCCATCCCCGAGCGGGACTTCGAGTTCATGTTCTATTTCGACCTGGACACGTCGGTGTACTCCCCGCAGTTTGTGGAGCTTATCGGCCAGCTCGGCGAGCTGTGCGAGACGTTCCAGTATCTGGGAAGCTACTCTGAGATAGTATAAAGTCAAGAAAAACCCTCCTGAATTTTCAGGAGGGTTTTTCTTACGGTCAATTTATTCAAGGGGATATTGTCAGGCCTTAAGGTCCTGACAGGTGAAGTATTTGTTCAGCGGCTTATACAGCAGCGCGAACAGGATAAGCACCATGACGGTGTCGATGAGCATGTACGAGCCGTTGTAGAGCAGGGAGTAAAACCAGGGGCTGGTCATGGTCCTGTTGAAGAAAACGTCGGGCATGTATTTGCCCCAGACCACGGCGCCGACGACGTAGTGGGCCAGAAAGCGCAAAAAGCAGCCGCACAGAGTACCGAAGTATACGCCGTATTTCCGCCCTCGGAACAACCCCGCGCCGAGGCCGAGCAGCAGATAGGCTATGAGGTAGTCGGCGACCATGGAGGTCCAGTCTATGGCGATGCCGTTGCCGAGGAAGTATTGCAGCAGTCCATAGACAAAGCCGGCCAGTGTGCCGCTGACGGCGCCCCAGCGCACGGCGAAAAGAATCACCGGCAGCATCGCGCAGTCCACCGAGCCGCCGTTGGGAAACTCGTAAAGCTTGATGTAGCTGAGTATCTGCGCAAGGGCGATAAATACCGCCGCCTCGCAGAGCATTCGGGTTTTGTTGTTTTTCATGGTGTGATACAGTCCTTTCCGCACAAAGAAGATGTGCATCGTGGGCTGTCAGCGTCACAATGCACAGAAAGACCGTATTTTCCCGCATTCCTACGCCGGCATTACCCGGATCAGGTTTAAGGGTGGTAAAGGCTCAATTACCTTTATCTCAGCCGGAAGAATCCAGCCCCCCTGTGGTGAGTCAAATCAATGGCGGAGCCATTGATTTGAAGGGATTCGCTCCGCTGCGCGGAAGGCAGCGAAGCTTTGCTAAGCGCGATTATAGCAGGGACGGGAGGAAATGTAAAGATATTTTTGAGATTTGCGGCTATGGACATAATTTGAGAAAAGGTATAGAATAACGGAAAGACGATTTTTTCGGAGCGTGAGATGGAAAAAAGGGGTACATGCTGGATTTTCGGCGCGGGCGAGTGCGGGGAGCTTACCGCGCGGCCGGGGCTGGAGGATTTTGTTATAGCGGCCGACGGCGGGCTGCTCGCCTGCCGCGCTCTGGGCATAGAGCCGGACCTTGCCGCGGGGGACTTTGACTCGCTCGGCTTCGAGCCGCAGGGACTGCCCACCCTGCGCGTGCCGGTGGCCAAGGACGAGACGGACATGCTGCTGTGCGTGCGCCTGGCCATTGAGCGCGGATACCGAACGCTGAGGCTGTACGGCGGCACGGGCGGCAGGCTCGACCACACGCTGGCGAATTTGCAGACGCTTGTTTACGCGGCGAGGCGGGGAGCATCGGCGTATCTGTACGACGCGGATTTTGTCTATACCGCGCTCATAGACGGCGAGCTGGAAATAAGCGGCCCGGCAGACGGGATTTTTTCCGTGTTCTGCCTCGGCGCGCCCGCCCAGGGCGTTTACGAGCGCGGCAGCCTGTATACGCTCGACGGCGCGACGCTTGACTGCGGCTTTCCCCTTGGGGTGAGCAACCATTTTCTCGACGGCCCGGCGAGGATAAGCGTCCGGCGCGGCGAGCTTGTCGTAGGCTGGCAGTACCGGCGGGAAAAGGCAAAAAAATTGTAATTTCAGGCGTTTTGCCTCTTTATATTGCCTGCATTTTATGGTAAAATATATATTTTGAAGGGACTGCGCCAAAACGGCGCCAGAGCAAAAACGGTTTTTATAATTTTCACAAACACGGAGGGATACAGACCATGAGCGAGAAAAGAACAAGAGTTTTCACGTCGGAGTCCGTCACTGAGGGACATCCCGATAAGATATGCGACCAGATTTCCGACGCCGTGCTTGACGCGATAATCGAGCAGGACCCGCAGGCCCGCGTGGCGTGCGAGACTGTATGCACCACCGGCATGGTAATGGTCATGGGCGAGATAAGCACGCGCTGCTATGTCGATATTCCGGCCATAGTGCGCAAGACCGTATGCGATATAGGCTACGACCATCCCGAGTACGGCTTTGACGGCAATACCTGCGCCGTGCTCACCACCATAGACGAGCAGTCGGCCGACATCGCCATGGGCGTGGACAACAGCCTTGAGTCGCGCGAGGGCGGCGCGGACGACGGGGACACCGGAGCCGGCGACCAGGGCATGATGTTCGGCTTCGCCTGCGACGAGACGCCCGAGTACATGCCCGCGCCCATAGCTTTCGCCCACCGTCTGACCCGCCGTCTGGCCGAGGTGAGGAAAAACGGCACCTTCCCCTGGCTGCGTCCCGACGGCAAGAGCCAGGTGACGGTGGAGTACGGCGCGGACGGCAGGCCTGTCCGGGTGGATACGGTGGTGCTGTCCACCCAGCAC